>JALWKG010000040.1 GCA_027081565.1 Helicobacteraceae bacterium | reverse complement strand
AAAAAGTAAAAAATGCCAAGATCCTGATTCTCGGCGTGACCTTTAAAGAGGACTGTCCCGATATGCGTAACACCAAGGTCGTTGACATCATTGAAGAGCTCAAAGCCTATAACTGTCAAGTCGATGTTTATGATCCATGGGTCGATCCCAATGAAGAGAAACAGCACTACAGACATGGCATCATCGCCAACCCTTTTGAAAGTGCTGACACCTACGATGCAATTATAGTTGCAGTTGCCCATCAGCAGTTCAAACAGCTTAAAACTGCTGATTATGAAAAGATCTCTAACGGAGATGCTGTACTTATCGATATTAAAGGGATTGTTGAAAACCCTACATGGAGACTCTAATGAATGCTATTAAAAACTTTGCGCTCATGGGCGCAGCGGGTTACATTGCACCAAGACATATGAAAGCCATTAAAGAGACAGGCAATAACCTTGTAGCGGCCCTCGATCCTTACGATGGTATCGGCATTATGGACAGCCACTTTCCTCAAGCAGACTTTTTTACTGAGTTTGAACGTTTTGACCGTTTTGTCGACCAATGGCACAGAGATACGGGTAAAAAAATCGACTACATGTCTATCTGCTCTCCTAACTATTTGCACGACTCCCACATCAGGTTCGCACTAAGAAGCGGTGCAGACGCCATCTGTGAAAAGCCACTAGTTCTCGATCCTCACCATATCGATCAGCTCAAAGTTATCGAAGAGGAGAGTGGACAGCGTGTCTATAATATTTTACAGTTACGACTGCACCCTTCTATTATCGCACTTAAAGAGAAGGTAGCAAATGAACTTTCCGAAAACCCAAACAAGATCTATGACATCGATCTGACCTATCTTACTTCTCGAGGTAAATGGTACTTTGCCTCATGGAAAGGCCATCAAGAGAAGTCCGGTGGCATCGCTTCCAACATCGGGGTACACTTTTACGACATGCTCTGCTGGATCTTTGGAGATGTCGAAGAGAACATCGTCAACGTTAAGACAGCAGACTGTAATGCTGGTACCTTCAAACTCAAAAATGCCAACGTCAGATGGTTTTTGTCCGTCAATTATGACTATATTCCTGAAGAGATCAAAGCACAAGGACAGCGTACTTACCGTTCCATCACTGTAGATGGTGACGAGATAGAGTTTTCTGGCGGATTTACTGATCTTCATACCAAAAGCTATGAACATATCCTCAGTAGTGGCGGTTTTGGTCTTGATGAAGCTTATGGTTCGATCCGTACTGTCTCTACCATCAGAAACCTGGAGCCTGTTGGTCTTAAAGGCGAGTACCATCCGTTTTGTAAAAAGGTACTGGGCTAATGTCTGAGTACTTTGCACACGAATCTGCTTATATAGATGATAATGTCAATATAGGGGAGAATACTAAAATTTGGCACTTCTCTCATATATTATCCAATACAACTATAGGGGAGAACTGTTCATTTGGACAGAACTGTGTAGTGGGTCCAAAAGTCACTATAGGAAGTGGTGTCAAAGTACAAAACAACATCTCCATCTATGAAGGAGTAGAGGTCGAAGATGATGTCTTTCTCGGCCCGTCTATGGTCTTTACCAACGTTATCAATCCCAGAAGCTTTATCGTCAGACGAGAAGAGTTTAAAAAGACACTGCTTAAAAAAGGCTGTTCAGTGGGTGCCAATGCGACCATCGTCTGTGGTGTGACTATCGGTGAGTATGCACTTATTGGTTCTGGTGCCGTCATCAACAGAGATGTCAGACCTTATGCACTTATGGTCGGTGTTCCCGCCAAACAGATCGGTTGGGTCTCTAAAGCAGGCAATACTCTTTCTTTTGACAAAAATGATGAAGCTATAGACACTTTTGACAACTCAAAATACAAGATCGTAAACAGTTCACTGGAGACTCTGTAATGCAGATAGACTTCGCCAACCTGAAACTACAGTACCAGATGTACAAAGAAGAGATCGATGAGGCTATTCATGCGGTGCTCGACAAATCCAACTACATCATGGGTGAAGAGGTCACACAGCTTGAACGTGCTCTTGAAGAATTTTCAGGTGCTAAACATGCCATTACCTGCAGTTCTGGAACCGATGCCCTTCTTTTGGCCATGATGGCCCTCGACATCAAACCCGGTGATGAGATCATCACCACTCCTTTTACTTTTATCGCTACAGCAGAGACTATCGCTTTTTTAGGTGCTGTTCCTGTCTTTGTAGATATAGATGAAAGAACTTACAACATCGATGCAAGCAAGATAGAAGCGGCTATTACAGAGAAGACAAGAGCCATCATACCTGTCAGTCTCTACGGACAACCCGCAGACATCGATGCTATTCAACACCTTGCAGATCAACATAACTTAAAAGTCATCATCGATGGTGCTCAAAGCTTTGGTTCTACATATAAGGGTAAAACAGACAGTAATTTAGGTGACATCTCAACGACATCGTTTTTCCCAGCCAAACCACTGGGTTGTTTTGGTGATGGGGGTGCTGCCTTTACTAATGATGATGCTTTAGCAGAAAAGATAAAGTCTTTAAGAGTCCATGGACAGTCCAAGCGCTACCACCATCAGTATATCGGTATGGGTGGACGTATGGACACTATACAATGTGCTGTAGTCAATGTGAAGCTAAAGCATTATAAAAAAGATTTGGCGCTTCGTCAAGAAGTAGCTGAAAAATATCATTCAAACTTAAGCATTCAAAACGCACCCTTGACGCTTCCTATTATAGAAAAGGAAAAAACGAGTGCCTGGGCACAATACTCTATCCGTATCAACAAGCAACAAGCAACAAGCAGAGACGAACTTCAACTACAGTTGAAAAAAACTGGGATCCCTACAGCCATACATTATCCTCTGGCGCTCCACCTCCAAGAGTGTTTTCAAGATCTTGGATATAAAGAGGGAGACTTCCCTGTTGCAGAAATGGTATCCAAAAGTATCATCTCATTGCCGATGAACCCTTATCTTACTCAAGATGAAACAACCTATATCTCTCAAAAGGTTCTAGAACTTGCTCAGTAAGTTAAAGCCTGAAACTGAATTTTCTAAAAATATTTTGACCCTTATGACAGGGACCACGATAGCACAGGCGATCCCACTCGCTGTCAGCCCCATCCTGACACGTCTCTATACACCAGAGGACTTTGGTTTATTTGCACTTTTTATAGCACTTACATCAGTCTTTGTTAGTTTTGCAAGCGGAAGATACGAACTTGCAGTCATGTTGCCTGTCGACGATAAAGAGTCTATAAATATATTGGCATTGGGTCTACTGATCACCACTGCACTTTCAACATCTTTATTGCTTTTTATCACACTCTTTCATGACATCATTCTCTCGCTTGTAAACAATATAGAAATAGGTGTTTGGCTCTACTTTATCCCTCTCATCGTTCTCTTTACAGGTCTCTATAATCTATTGACATATTTCAACAACCGTCTAAAATGTTATCAGGATCTTGCACATGCCACCATCGTGAAATCACTTGTACTTGTGGCCGTTCAACTGGGCATAGGCTTTGTCAAGACTGGTGCTACAGGCCTTATAAGCGGACAGATACTCTCTTCTTTTTTCGCTAATATGAAACTTTTGAAAAATATTCTCAACAACAGATCCCTACTGCACAGTATCTCAAGAAAAGAGATGCTTTCAATGGCCAAAAGGTATAAGGATTTTCCACTCTATCAGGCTCCGCATGCCCTTCTTAACACATTTTCATCCAACATCCCTGTCTATCTTTTTTCAAGCTTTGTCAATGCAACCGTTGTCGGTTTCTATGCCTTAAGTACACGGATCGTCTTTGCACCACTGATGATCATTGCCGGTGCAAGTGCCAAAGTCTATAACCAGAAAGTAACCCAACTTTATAATGAAGGCGGAGATGCTTATGGTCTCAGCATACAACTGTTACAGTCACTCCTAAAAAAGATCTTCTTCCCCTTTGTACTGCTTATACTCTTTGCGCCAGACATCTTTGCTCTCCTTTTTGGAGATTCATGGAGAGAAGCCGGTCTCTATACACAGATCTTGTCCCCTTGGCTGTTTATGGTCTTTTTTGTCACCACAATCTCCTTTATCCCAAGCTTGATGAATATGCAGAAGAAGGCTCTGTTGCTGGAGGTGATTTACAGTATTTTACGTCTGTTGGCTATCACTACCGGACTCTTTTTTCACGATGTCCTCCTGGCTCTGGCTCTCTTCTCTGCTACAGGTTTTATGATGTTGTCTTATAATATGTGGTGGATGCTGACATCCATAAAGAAAGGTTTGTAATGGCAGGTATCTATGGCATCTACTCCAAGGTCCCCCTTCAGCTTAAACATCCTGCATATAAACATTTTCACTGTTGTGATTTCGAGAATATCATCAATGAAGAACATTCATATCATAACTTTGTCTACGGTAGAAGTGTTCTTGATCATTTTCTCCAAGATCGTGTCTTGCAGCAGGATCAGGAACTTATCATCGGCTTTGAGGGACTTTTTTTTAACAAATCTGATAGCGACAGTTTCACCTCTATCAAAAAGATGTATCAACATTCTGGTATGGAGTTTGTTAAAAAGATAAAAGGGCAGTTCTCCGGCTTTGTCTACGACAAAGATTCACATAAACTCTATCTTTTTACAGACCATCTCTCAAGTAAACCACTTTATCTCTACCATGATGACAACTACTTTATCTTTGCCTCCGAGTTCAAAGTCATCACACGCCTTCTGAGTGATCTTAATATCAAAAAAGCGATTGATTATGATGGAGTCCATGCACTGCTCACTTTTGGATATATGTTAAACGACACGACCCTCGAAAAGGGTAGTAAAAAATTAAACTACGCTACTATCATGGAAGTAGACATAAACCTTCAAGTCACTCAAAAGCCCTATTTTCAATACAAAAAAGAGCCAAACAACAGACTTGAAAAAAAAGAGATCATCAAAAAGATCGACACCCTTCTTACGGAGAGCGTTCAGCGCTGCTGGAAAAAAGATGATGAATACCGCTACAAACATCATACCTTTTTAAGTGGTGGACTCGACAGCCGCGTCAACCTCTTTCTTGCAAAAGAGTTAGGCTACTCTGAGATCACCGCCCTCACATTTTCACAAAGCGGCAGCAGTGACCATCTCATCGCAGAGGAGATCTCCAAGAAAGAGGGTTTTAAACACCAGTTCTATCCTCTTGATCAGGGAACATTTTTAGAAAAAGATCTACAGCAGTTTGTTGGGGCCAATGACGGGTTGACCATATTGAGCGGCTCTGCCGCAGGTTATACCTTTTTAGCGCAATCAGATCTCAAGACTTTTGGTGCCTTACATACTGGTCAGATAGGAGACCTGCTCTTTGGTTCCTATGTAAAACAGAGCTTCCAGGTAGAAAATGCACTGATGAGCGATCACAGGGAACTCTTGGAAAAGATCTCATTTTGGAAACAGTACACGCAAAAGTATAACAACCATTCTGAACTCTTTGGTTATGAACAACGTGTGATCAACGCTACACTCAATGGAGACAGAACACTTTCTCATTTTGTAGACATTCTCTCCCCTTTTTACGACAGAGAACTGATCGAGTTTTGTCTCACCATTCCTGACACCTATAAAAAAGACGAAGCCATTTATCTTGAATGGTTTAATGCAATGCATCCAAAAGTCTCCACTTACATCTGGGAAAGTGCCGGTATCAGGCCTAAAAACAGGTCCCTCGTCCATCTTGCAAAAAAGACAAAGCGCTATAAAAATGCGCTCCTTCGCCGTCTGGGTCTCAACATAAACGACATGAACCCATTTGATATATGGATGCGAGAGAACAGCGCGATAACACAAAATCTGGAAACACTTTTTAAAGAAAAGATCATCCTGATTCAAGATAATGTACTACGAGAGTTGCTGCATAAGATGTTCTTTGGAGATGTGCAATACAGCCATTTTGGCAGAAATAATAAATTTCTTGTCATCACACTTCTCCTTGCTATCGAACTGCACTTTGGAGTTGACACATGAAAACCCTGATCATTGCCAACAATACCATTGTCTTTGGAAAAGAGTTACAAAATGAACTGCTACAAAAAAACTATGAAGTGAGCCTCCTCGACTTTGAGACCTTAATGCTTAGTGCAAACGGTAAAGAGGACGACAGCTTCCAAAAAGCATTTGCACCTTATAAAAAGATCTCCAAACTGCATATGTTTTTTCGTATCTATTTCATACAAAAGATCTTAAAACAGTACCATTTTGACTGTGTCAACATCCATTATAGCCGTTGGATATACCTCTTGATACTTCCTACACTAAAACAGATGAGCTATATCATCACTTTCTATGGCAGCGACTTTTATCGCAGTACCCCTTTTATCAAAAGACTCCAGACACCGCTTTATCAAAATGCAAAAGCGTTGACCTTTACCAACCCCTTGACCAAAGAAGCTTTTGTCAACCACTACCACGATTTTGATACCAAAAGTCATGTCTGCCGCTTTGGTCTTAAGACACTCGATTATATTGACAAAAACAGGTCTCGCAGTAAGGTAGAGATCAAAAATCATCTTGGCTATGCCACAGACAAGATCACTGTCACCTGTGGCTATAATTCTACATCGGGGCAACAACACTTCAAGATGATCACCGCCTTGGAGAGCTTGGAACCAACGATCTTGGAACAACTCCAGTTCATCTTTCCTTTGACTTATGGCAATGCAAGTCATAAAGAGCGTGTCAAACAGCGTTTACAAAAGAGTCGTCTCAATTATCTGACTTTAGAAGAATTTTTATATACCGATGACAATGCTGCCATTAAGTTGGCTTCAGACATTATGATCAATGTGTTAGAGACCGATAGCTTTTCAGGAAGTATGCAAGAGTTTTTATATGCAGACAACCTCGTCATCACCGGCAGTTGGTTGCCTTATGAACTTTTTGATAGAGAAGGCATCTGTTATCTCAAAATCGATCAGATAGACGATCTTCCCAAAACCTTAACAGACGCTATCGCACAATACCACACTAAAAGAGCGCAACTACAGACAAATAGAGAGATCATCTATAAGCTCTCCAGCTGGACAAACAACATCACCTCCTGGAGCGATACCTATGAAAACTGTTAACATCACCCACCTCACCTCAGCCCATCCCCGTTATGACACACGGATCTTTGTCAAAGAGTGTTGTTCCTTGGCTGGTGTTGAACACTACAAGGTCTCACTGATCGTAGCTGATGGAAAAGGTGATGAGCAAAAAGACGGTGTTGAGATCCTTGATGTTGGTCCTCATAAAGGGGGACGACTTTCTCGTATGACTGACACGGTTAAACGAGTCTACAACAGAGCACGTGCTCTTGAAAGTGACCTTTACCACTTTCATGACCCGGAACTTATACCGGTGGCACTCAAGCTCAAAAAAACGGGTAAAAAAGTGATCTTCGACATCCATGAGGATGTCCCCAAGCAGATCCTTGCCAAACCCTATCTCAACAGGTTCAGCAAACAGCTATTCTCTGCGCTCTACCGTCTCTATGAAA
>JALWKG010000039.1 GCA_027081565.1 Helicobacteraceae bacterium | reverse complement strand
TTTATAATGTCAGTGGCGAATACGCGATGTTAAAGTATGCAGGAGAGAAAGGTCTGATAGATTACGACCGTGTGATGATGGAGACGATGATCGCTTTCAAACGTGCAGGCGCAGATATCATCATCTCTTATCATGCCAAAGAAGTTGCCAAGTTGCTAGGAAAATAGGACGTTAATGCGTAGTGCCATACTTTATTTTTTAAGTCGTTTCAGTGTTAAAGCAAAGATGGGTTTTCTAATCCTCTTTCTGTTAGCAGGTATCATTTTTTGGAACCTCTCTTACATAGAAACAAATTATGAGACCTACACTACCAAGGTCAGCAATCTACATGCAGCTGAAAAGGTACGTAAAATAGAGAAACTGGTATATGCTTTTCAAGATGAGCGACGGGCAGCTCTGGACTACCTTTATGTTACTAAGGACATTAAAGCGTTTGATAGGGTTGCTGCACAAACAAAAAGTCATCTTAATGCTATCGAAGATCTGCTGAGCAGTTGTCGTTACACCAAAAAGCGAAAGGTCATACAAGAGAGTTTGGAGAACTTTAACGAAGTGCGTCAAGCTTTAAGTGATAAACAGATCAACGGTATAGAGGTGATCCGTTACTATACCGATGGCGTGATCAAACATCTAATCGACATTATGGCAAGTATCACTAAAGAGAATCGCACAGATAGTTTTGCAGCCTATTTTGACATGATCAACGCGGTAGAGTACTCTGCTTTAGAGACAGATCTTACTATAGCTGTGGTTGGTGAAAAACTCTCCTTGGAATCTTTTTATGACGTTATTGTGATGCAGAGCGGCAAGGCTCAAAGCGAATTGGACAGTTTTAAACGTATCGCCGAACCGGCATCTTTACAGAAGCTTTATGATACTTATCGTAATGGTGATTTTGTAGAGATGAATATCCAAAAAGAGAACTTCCGAAACCATGTTTTTAACATTAAAGGTGATCCCTTTGATATAAAAGCCTGGAGTAGTGCTACTGCAGCATATATTGTAAATCTGCGAAAGGTCTCTGACTATGAGTTTATAGAACTCTCTTCTTATCTTCAAACAGAACAAGAGCGTTATCTCAAAAGTGTCTACCTTGACCTGGTTAAACTGGTACTGCCGATCTTAGCGGTTGCACTCATTGCCTACTTGATCTTTTTAGACATCAATATCTCTCTAAGAACGATGTTGGACTTTTTAAGTGACCGTCGATCTTATGAGACAAAAAAAGACCGATTGCTGCTTTTAAAGTCTCCCAGTGAACTTGGACAGGTTTACCGTAAACTTTTTGCCTTCAATACCAAGATCAACAAACAGTTTAAGATCATCCGCCAAAACTATGAGACTGATGCGCTGACGGAACTTCCAAACCGTATGAAACTTCTGAGTGGACTCGAAGAGGCGCTTCAAGAGAGGAAAAATCTCTCTCTTCTTTACATCGATATCTATAACTTCTCTTTGATCAATGACTCTTTTGGGCAGAGCGTAGGAGATATCTACTTAAAAGAGACGGCTAAGATCTTGCAAGAGATGGTAGATGAGATCGCGCAAAATCCGATGATGCGTCTGCAGGTCTATCGTATGGGGTCTGATGAGTTTGTGATCGTCTGTGGTAATCAAGAGTATGTTGAAAAA
>JALWKG010000038.1 GCA_027081565.1 Helicobacteraceae bacterium | reverse complement strand
TCCTAACGCTATGCGAAGCGAGATCTCAGCATGGCGTCAACCCATTGAACTGCATCAAGAGATGCGCTCCAGTGCAGATATACAAGAAGAGATGCAACGCCTTGGTATTAACAAAGACTCTCAAGTTGTTATCTATGGCCATAATAATAAAAAAGAGGCCCTCAAATCAAGCTATATGGCCTTAGCAATGATCGTCCATGGTCTTAAGGATGTCAGCATTTTGAATGGAGCCTATGGAGAGTGGGAAGATGATGAAGATCGTCCTATCTCAAAAAAGCTTACTGAAAACCCTAAAGGTAGCTTTACTACAAAATTCACACCGGATATCCTTGTTGATATGCAATATGTCAAAGCCAATATAGGTAAAGTCCCGATGTTAGAGGCACGCCCTGCTGTTTTTTATTATGGAACCTTAAGAAGTAGTGGTGTCAAGCGTATTGGTCACATCCCTAAAGCAATGAGCAGTTTTTGGAAAGACAAGTTTGAGATCGATGGTACCCTTAAAGAGGAAGAAGTCCTTAAAGAGATCATTATCGATGGTTATGCTCTCGATAAAAATAGAGAGGTCATTCTCTACTGTACAGGCGGACTGGAGGCTTCTATGAACTGGTTTATACTTTCTCAACATATGCACTTTAAAGATGCAAAGATCTACGATGCCTCTTTGCGTGAGTGGGCAAACAAAGACAACACCCCACTCGTTCGTTACAAGTGGGAGACTTTTGGGTACTAAATGAAACCTACTACAAACCTCTTCCAAGCTATTGCTCTTTTTGTCTTGTTAGGTTTTATACCCGCGAGTTTTTTCCTGCCTAACGGTACTGCTATTATTTGGACTGTTATTATCCCTTTGATCCCGCTTACTATCGTAGTCATAGGCTACAACCGTTGGCGACAGCTCTGTCCCTTAGCCTGGATCGCAGCAGTGGGCCAGTTTCTCCACTGGATTCCAAAACGTAAAGTCTCAGTCTGGTTTGAAAAAAACTACTACTATTTTCAGTTTGGTCTTCTTTTTGCTGCCTTTAGTGCCCGTCTGCTTTTACTAAACTTCAATGGAACCTATCTCGCACTTTTTTTACTCTTTGTGGCCCTCTCGGCGTTTATAACCAACCTCATTTTTGCCGGTAAGACATGGTGTAACTTCTTCTGTCCCGTAGGTGTTGTAGAGAAGATCTACTGTGGTTCCAATGCCCTCCTGAGTGAGCAGACTTCTGCCTGTAGCAGTTGTGTGGCCTGTAAAAGCAACTGTCCCGACATCGACTTGGAAAAAGGGTACTGGAAAGAGAACAGTGACCGCTCCAAACGCACCGTCTTTTATGCCTTTTCCGGACTGGTTTTTGGTTTCTATGCTTACTACTATGCCATCAGTGGAACTTGGGACTACTATTTTGAAGGGGGGTGGTCGTGTGCCTACTCTGCATACACAAGCCTCTTTGCACCCGGATTCTTTTTTATGCCGATCATTCCAAAGATCATTGCTGTGCCACTGACCTTGATCTTCTTCTCAGCTTTAAGTTACCTGTTTTTTGCACAGATCGAGAAGCTGATCCCCCATTTAAAATGGGCGAAACATAAAGATGCTGCTACAATTGAGCATATTGTGAAATCCATAGCAGCCTTTGTCGCATTTAATATTTT
>JALWKG010000037.1 GCA_027081565.1 Helicobacteraceae bacterium | reverse complement strand
TCTTTGATGCGCTCATATCAGCTAAAGCGATCTTGTTTTTCTGTGACTTCTGCGCAATTGCTTCTAACACAGACTGCAGACCATCTACACGTTCCCGTAATGACTCTACTTCACTTTTAGTGGAGTTTAACTTACGATTTTGTGTTTTGATCTTTTTGTTGTTTTCAAGAACTTTTTTTTCAGCAGGAGTAAGACCGTATGGGTTGTCACTGTTAAGATCACCCGCACCAAAAGCTGAGGGTTCCCCCGCCATAAGGGAAAGAGGAAGAAGTATTATGGATAAAACTAAACGCATCTACAGTTTATGGAAGTATTTTAAAGTCTACGCGGCGGTTTTTAGACCAGCACTCTTGTGTTTTTTCAGTACATACAGGGTTACTTGAACCATAACTGACCGTAGTGATCTTCTCTGCAACAATACCATCATTGATCAATTCACTTTTTACTGCTTGAGCACGTTTAAGACCAAGTGCAAAGTTATACTCATCTGAACCCCACTCGTCACAGTTACCTTCTAGTTTCAGTGAATACTTATCAGCGATATTTGCTGCCTCTGTATCATTTTTGACCATCTCGACATTCTGGTGAAGTGTCTCTATATCTTCTTCTGTCAATTTGTATTGGTCAAACCCAAAATATATAGGAGACATCTTTGCTTCAATACTCTCTAAAGTAGTACTACCACCATCAAGGTCAGTAGATTCCATATTGGAGTTATCACTGTTTTCATCAACAATGTTGATCTCTTCTGCCTGATTGTTTGCATTGGCAGAGTCATCAACTGTTGGCTCAGAGCTACCACATCCCGAAAATATTAACATAGCCGCTACTGTGCTTACATAAAGTAAAGATCTCATTCTTATCCTTCAGATATTTGATACGCGATTTTACCTTTTTCTTTATAAAAAAGAGCTAATCAAAATCAATTTTGGATTATTATATAGAATAATTAGAAACAGAGAGTAAACTGCATGAATTAGGGAGGCAACAGCCATCCACCAAATATGTGTCGGCTGTGTCAAATGGCTTGCACTACCAGTCTATAGACTGTATAGCACCACCTTTAAGAGGGAAAAGATAATTTTTATTTTGGTTGAGACGAATCACACCAATAGAACTCTGGTTTTTATACTTTTTAACAAAAAGCACTGTAGTACCATCTCTTGAAAAAAGTGGTTGTTCATTGATCCCCGTCACAGTTAAACGACGGATAAAATCTGTTTTTGTCGAGATAAGATGTAGGTTAAAGGTATTTTTAGAAAAGGCATTGGCACTTTCACGCGCCTTATAGATCACATAGTTGTTGTGTGCAGTACAAGCAGAGTTACTCTTTCCAACATAAACCATCTGCTCAGTAGCCTGTCCTGTGATCTTTTTTGAGAAGACATTGGGATAGCCCAGACGATTTGAAATAAATGCGATCTTACCATCAGCCATGTACTGACCATTAACATCAATACCACTGTACTTAGTAATACGCTTTTTCTTTTTAGACGCAACATCGTACTCATAAATATCAGGTTGACCATGAGGTGCCATAGTCAACAGCAGCTTCTTCCCATCGTCACTTACATCAGAACAGACCATCATACCGTCAGACTTCATAACAAATTTGTCACTTTTGTCATAAATACCATACTTGCGAAGCTCAGGAACACCATGACTTAAGTAAGTATAGTAAAAATATTTTTTAGATTTGTCTGCCCATTTTGGAAAGACATTAAGACCATTGCGCTTTACTGAAAACTGATAACTCAACGTATAGTCTGTGACTAATATCTCTGATCTACCCGGCCCCGTTGTACGAGAGATAAGTACTTTTTCTTTGATCCAGTCAGCTGGTTCTGCTCCCATAAAGTCATTAAGAGATGCTGCTATGGTATGAACAAGAAAAACATACTGTTTAGGGTTTCTAATACGATAGGTCAATTTGTGAATGATCTTGTCGTTGTTAATTAGGTTGACATTAACAACCATTACACCCTTCTCCTCACGCAGTTGGTAACGGACGATATAATCGATCTCTTTATGAACAGAAGGAACACTTTTGTCATTAAAATCTGCTGTGACATATTCACGTTCAACATTAAATATACTAAGGACATTAAGGTCACTGACCATGACACGGAAGAAACGTTTACTCAGCCCTTTTTTATAATCCACCGATGCATCTTCTACTGCGATAGAAGGAAGGGCATCAACACCTTTTCTTACTTCTATAGTAGCATCAGACCCCCATAGCAGAAGTGATAAAAATAGTACTCCGAAAATAGCTCTCATTACTGTTCCTCAACTGTTAAAATAATTTCCAGGGAGATTGACTTCCCCTCTGGATTTTTTGGAAATGACATACGCATTAGGCGTCGTTTAAGTCGGTCTACTTCTTCGTTAAAAATAGCCGAACCAGAATAGACAAGTACCCGATAACCAGTAACATTACCACTGGCATCCACATTAACCCGAACCTTTGCACTGGAACCTTCAGTACTGGCAGGAGGGTAAAACTTCGACTTCACTTGTGCGTGTATTTTAGCCAAATACTTGTTAACCTCTGGAGCAGTAGAAACAGAAGCACCCACAACTTCTATAGCAGGTTTGGTTAACTCCAGCGTCTTAATCGCATCACTCGCTTTTTGACTTTTTTTATGCTCTTTTACCTTAATACGCTTTTCTATGGCACTGAGACGTTTTACATCAACTTTTTCAACTTTTTTCTCCACCTTGGTATCTGCACTTTGTGTCCAGACATCATCAAAAAGTGAAGAGACATCCGTATTTACAGGCTCTGGTGTACTCTCTATCTCTTTTTCAACAGGTTCCGGCTCTGGTTCAGGCGTCACCTCTTCTTTAGGTGTTGGTTTAGGATCTGGTTTGGCATCGTTTTTGGTAGGCACAACCGTGTCCATGTTGAGTGAAACTGAGATGTAGTTATCCTCTTGCATGGCAAAAGTATCTATATGAGATTTATGGAAAATAACAAAAGCGAAAAGAGAGAGCACTACTGCAAAAATCGTTAAAGAGATCAGACCACTAATGTAAAAGTAACGATTTTCTAAATTACTCTGAACCATTGATCTTCCTTTTTTGAAGTGTACTAAAAAGGTATTAACCGTTGGTAGCTAAAGAGACTTCTGTGAAACCAGACTTTTTAACTGCAGCAAGAATAGACATCACAACACCATAATCGAGAGACTTGTCTGCACTGATCAAGACAGTAGCTTCTTTGTCAAGTTTTTGGGAATAGAGATAAAAGTTATCTTCAAAACCCTGAAGATCAAAATTCTCTTTATTCACAACGACTTTGCCTTTTTCATCTATAGTGATATGTACAGGTGCTTTCTGTTCTATCTGTTTGGTAGCTGAGCCTTGAGGTAGCTTGATCATCTCTTCATAAATAACCGTTGGTGCGATCACCATCAAGATGGCAAGTAGAACCAGCATAACATCTACTAAAGGTGTTATGTTAAGTTCTGGAGACTCATCCCAATCGAAATCTTGCATTATGCCTCTTCAGCCATACGTGCTAAAACGGCATCACGCTGCATACGGATCAAACCATTAAGTTCGTAAGCACGACGCTTTAGTATCTGGTGATAAGTGTAGGCAAAAATAGCCACAAAAATACCACCCGCAGTGGCGATCAAAGCATCCGAGACACCAGCAGCGATCATATTCATACCGCCAGCGCCACCAATGTCATCAAAGGTATCCAAGATCGAGACAACCGTACCAAAAAGACCAATAAACGGTGATGTAGATGCCACAACAGAAAGATATGACAAACCACGTGTAGAGTCTTTGGTAGCTGAGAACATACCCAAGTCAAAGATCTCACGACTTATTTTAGAGCTTGAACGCAGGAATTTATGCAGATATGAATTGCTTGAGACATTTTCTCCACCCATAAGCAGTTGCTCAAGAGAGAGTGTCTCACGACCAATCCAACTGTTTAAAGAAAAAAATCTGTAAAAAAAGACCCAGTTTATAACAAGAAAGTAAAGGGAGAGAAGTGCCAGCACCGCAATGGTGACGACATGACTTTGAGTAATAAAGTCAGAAAAGTTTTCCATAAGCCTATACTAGCTTATGTGCTGCCGATTCGATCTTTGCAGATACAGAAGCGATAGCAAGATTTGAGTCAGAAACATCTGAAAGAAGTGTCTTCGCGGCATCAAGAGCTTTAGCAATATCGCTTTCACTCTCACCACGAATTGCTACTGCACCGTCTACCAGTACAACAACCTTCTTTTCGTCAACTTGAACAACGCCCCAGTTAACAACGATAGATTCAACACTCTTGTCCTCTTTTTCTATATCAACAACACCAGCTTTAAGCAATGTTGTCAATGAAGCGTGATGAGGAAGAACACCAAATTCACCCTCTTCACCAGGTAGTGTAACTTCTACAGCCTTACCATCAAAGATAAGACCACTTGGTGTTACAACTTCTAAGTTAAGTGTATCCATATTAAGCCCCTATTTTAAAAAGTAGCAGTGCTACTATTTAGATTTGTTGGCTTTAGCGATAGCCTCATCCATACCGCCGACCATATAGAATGCAGATTCTGGCATATGGTCGAACTCACCCTCAAGAATTCCTTTGAAACCCTTAATAGTGTCTTCAAGGCTGACATACTTACCAGGTGCACCAGTAAATACTTCAGCAACGAAGAATGGCTGTGAAAGGAACTTCTCGATCTTACGAGCACGTTCAACAACCGCTTTATCATCTTCAGAAAGCTCATCCATACCAAGAATCGCAATGATGTCCTGTAGGTCTTTGTACTTTTGAAGTGTCTGCTGTACACCGCGAGCCACTTTGTAGTGCTCTTCGCCAATGATCGCAGGATCAAGAAGACGAGATGTAGAGTCAAGAGGATCAACTGCAGGGTAAATACCCTTTTCTGCAATCTTACGGTTAAGTACTGTTGTTGCATCAAGGTGCGCAAAAACAGAAGCTGGAGCCGGATCCGTCAAGTCGTCCGCAGGGACATATACTGCTTGAACAGAAGTAATTGAACCATTAGTCGTAGATGTAATACGATCTTGTAATGCACCCATCTCACGAGCAAGTGTTGGCTGGTAACCAACTGCTGAAGGGATACGTCCAAGAAGTGCAGACATCTCTGAACCTGACTGTGCGAAACGGAAGATATTGTCGATGAACATAAGAACATCTAGACCCTTCTCATCACGGAAGTACTCAGCCATTGTAAGACCAGTAAGCGCGATACGGTTACGTGCTCCTGGAGGCTCAGACATTTGACCGTAGCACAGTGCAACTTTGTCCAATACGTTCGAATCTTTCATCTCGTAGTAAAGGTCATTTCCTTCACGAGTACGCTCACCAACACCAGCAAAGACAGAAAGACCGTCGTGACCGTGTGCAACATTGTGAATAAGCTCCATGATGATAACTGTTTTACCAACACCAGCACCACCAAATAGACCGACTTTACCACCCTTAGCGTAAGGAGCAAGAAGGTCAACAACTTTGATACCTGTCTCAAACATCTCAGTCTTAGTAGACTGATCAACGAATGGAGGAGGATCGCGGTGAATAGACCACGTAGGTGCGTCAGTTACCTGCTCGCCACCATCAATAGTCTCACCGATTACGTTGAAGATACGACCAAGAACTTTATCACCAACTGGAACGCTGATAGGAGCGCCAGTAGCGACTGCTTCCTGACCACGTACAAGACCTTCTGACATATCCATAGCGATCGTACGAACACGACCACCACCGATGTGTGCAGCTACTTCAAGAACAAGACGGAATGTGTTTTCACCTGTTCCACCTTTAACATCAATTGCTTCATTGATCGCAGGAAGTTTTCCTTCGAATTCAACGTCAACAATTGGACCCATTACTTGGACTATTTTACCAACCATTGTTTCCTCCATTATTTCATTGACTCAACACCACTGATAATCTCTATCAGCTCTGTTGTAATTGCTTCTTGACGCGCTTTGTTATACTTAACATTGAGCGTCTTAACCATCTCTTTTGCATTGTTTGTTGCTGCATCCATCGCTTGCATACGAGCAGAGTGCTCAGCAGCGACAGAGTCGATCAACGCATAATACATGTTGTACTCAACATACTTCGTAAGAAGTGAATCAAGCATCTTTTCACTGTCTTCAGCTTCTATCTCAAGAAGTGAAGAGTTTGTGTTGGTAGAACAATCAAAACTGTCAGTATCAACAGGAAGTACACGGTCAACGTGAAGTTCCTGAGTGATCATGTTTTTATATCCGTTATGGATAATGTAAACAGCGTCTGTCTTACCATCTTTAAAGTCGTTGATCGAAGTTGTGATGAACTCAGCAGCGCGTCCCATATCAGGAGCAGAACTAAGGTCGATCACAGCATCAAAAAGTTCAACTTCGTTATACTTGTAAAACTCAACACCCTTTTTACCTATACCGCGAAGACG
Organism: Helicobacteraceae bacterium; assembly: GCA_027081565.1. Taxonomy (GTDB): domain Bacteria; phylum Campylobacterota; class Campylobacteria; order Campylobacterales; family Sulfurimonadaceae; genus Sulfonitrofixus. The sequence continues at coordinate 1,205 of JALWKG010000037.1, read as the reverse complement.
TACTTTGACTTTATCTTCTTTGAACTCTTTCATCATTTTGTTGACAGCTTTTAATGTTTGAATATTAAAACCGCCACACAAACCTTTGTCAGCTGTTACAAAGATAATATCAACCATTTTAGGTGTTTCAATTTTTGTGAAACAACGGTTGTCAATGCCACCCATTTTAGTACATTCGATCTGGAATGCAATATCCTGGATCATGGCATTTGTTTTTTCAGCAAACAGACGGGAGCGACGTGCAAGCTCTTCTGCGCGGCGAAGCTTTGCAGTTGAAACAAGTTTCATAGCACGCGTTGTTTTTTGCGTGTTACTTACACTTCCTATCTGTCTTTTAATATCTTTCAAGTTGGCCATAATTGGTCCTTCTTATTCAGCTATAAAAGATGCTTTGAATTCTTCAAGCGCTTTTTTCATCAAAGCATTTGTCTCATCATCGATCTTCAATGCACTTCTAATGTTTTCGAAAATCTGTGGGTAAGACGCTTCAATAAATGGATAAAGCTCTGATTCGAATTTAACAACAAATGAAGCATCCATATCATCAAGGAAACCTTCGTTACCTGCAAAGATAATAAGTGCTTGCTGCTCTGCTGCAAGTGGAGAGAAGGCAGGTTGCTTAAGCACCTCTACCATTCTCTGTCCACGCTCTAGTTGATTACGAGAGATCTCATCAAGGTCAGATGCGAACTGAGCAAATGCTGCAAGTTCACGGTACTGAGCAAGGTCAAGACGCAATGTACCAGCAACCTGTTTAGTAGCTTTAATCTGAGCTGCACCACCAACACGAGATACAGAAAGACCAACGTTAATCGCTGGACGGATACCTGAGTTGAAAAGGTCAGTTTCTAGGAAAATCTGACCATCAGTGATAGAGATAACGTTAGTTGGGATATAAGCCGCAACATCACCTGCTTGAGTCTCAATGATCGGAAGTGCAGTTAAAGAACCAGCACCCTCGTCATCATTTAGTTTCGCTGCACGCTCGAGAAGACGAGAGTGAAGGTAGAAAACATCACCTGGGTATGCTTCACGACCCGGAGGACGACGAAGGATAAGTGACATTTCACGGTATGCGACTGCATGCTTGGAAAGATCATCATAAACGATAAGACCATGACGACCATTGTCACGGAAATACTCACCCATTGTCACACCAGTGTATGGTGCAAGGAACTGAAGTGCTGCTGCTTCTGCTGCTGTAG
>JALWKG010000036.1 GCA_027081565.1 Helicobacteraceae bacterium | reverse complement strand
GGCTAAAGAGAGATGTGACATTGTGGAGTAGGCTAAGACCTTTTTGATCTCGGCTTGCACTAAGGCACTACTCGCACCAATAAAGGCACTAAGACTTGCTACAGCAGCAACTACGATCAAAGCATCTGCTGCAACATAAAAGTCAAACATACGTGCCACGATGTAGATACCGCTGTTAACCATGGTTGCACCATGGATCAGTGCTGAGACAGTAGTAGGACCTTCCATCGCACGCATTAACCATGGAAAAAGTGGAAACTGTCCCGACTTGCCAATAGCAGCTATAAATATAAATACTGCAATAACAAATGAGGTATTACTGCTGATGTCACCATGAGAAGCCATCGTATTAATCTTCTGTAAATCCACTGTACCTGTATAGTAAAACAAAAGAGCTAAGGCCGCAAAGAGAAAGATATCTCCAAAACGGGTATATAAAAAAGCAGAGACACCCGCGTCAGCTGGCGCTTTGTTAAAGTGCCAAAAAGAGATAAGCAGGTAACTCGCAAGTCCCATAAACTCCCAGCCTACAAAAAGAGCGGTAAGCTCTTTAGCCGTCACTAACAAGATCATACCACCAATAAAAAAGAGCACTTCTCCATAATAACGGGCCTGATCAGGGTCATCTTTCATATAATCATGGGCGAAATGTATGTCTAGAGCACCCAGACCTGTCGCTATAAGTAACATCACCAAAGAGAGATGGTCGATGTAGATTCCAAAAGGAAGTGTTGTATTTCCAAAGGTAAACCAGGCCTGTTCTATGACTATGGGCTCTGTGTAAGTAGTAAAGAGTATCAAGGTCATGATAAAGAGCGTGATGCCTATGGTCTCTGCCAAGACAAAGGCTAAAGACTTTTTCATCTTTCCCACTATAAAAGTTAAAACGGCCCCTATAAAAGGAAGGAGTAGTAAAACAGCTAAACTCATTTGTCACCCTCCTCTGCAAAGTTGTCTGGAATGATCTCTTGCGTAAACTTGTTGGCAGCAGCAAAGATTAAAATACCTACGGCAGCTTCTAAGGTCGCCAAAACAATCACCATGTAGGCAAAACTCAGGTTTTGTGTCAGTCCCAGATAGTGCGCACTTGAGGCAAGCATCAAAATCACTGCGTTTATCAACATCTCCAGTGAAAAGAAGATGCGTAAAAAGTCATGGTTGGCAGAGACCCCGTAGAGGCCCACACTAAAAAGAGCAAAGGCAAAAAGCATATCGATTTCAAACATCTTTTCTCCTTTTAGGGTTTAACACCTTGATCATCTTAATGGTGCCGTATAACAGACTAGAACCCATCAAGGCAAAGAGGATGACAACATCACTGAAGTTGGCAGCAAAAGAGGTTTTGTCTTCTACTGAAGCCACTGAAGCATGAGGTAACACCGCTACACCGCTATATAAAAAAAGTGCACTGATGACACCAAAGAACAGGAGTGCCACTGCTGCTGTCCAAGGGTTGTTTTTAGTTTGTGGAAACTCTGTGCCTATGAGGGTAATACCAAAAAGCATCAAAACTCCAATGCCTCCCGTGTAGATAAAGATCTGAAACAGACCCAAAAGTTTGGCATCGAGTGAGATGTAGTAAAGTCCCAAGACCAACATCATCAACGCAAAAGAGATCAATGCCGAAATGCTCTTTTTAAAACTGAGACTGGCTATAGCCAAGCCCAAGACAACACTTAACAAGACAATGTTCATGACTTCTCCTCAGTTTCTGGAACAGTTTGATCTGCCACTTCAGCCTCTTTGGCCTTGAGTGCAGCTTCGGCAGCTTTTTTCTTGGCGAGTAACTCTTTTTTAACACGTGCGGCCTCTTCCTCTTCAAGTCGACTGTCGATGTAGCTTTGGGGGACATCAACATTGACCCAGAAGTCAGCCTGATCTTGGTGCCAACCACCAGTGATCATGTCATAACGTCCACCACTTAACACAATGGACTTTTCAGGTTTGGTCGGACAGACATCTTCACACAGTCCACAAAATATACAGACCCCAAGGTTGACCTCGGGGACGATGTTCTGCTTTTTAAAAGGAAGCTGTTTCATGGTAATGGCAGACACAGGACAGATCTTGTTACAAGCATCACAGCCTATACAGGTCTCATAATCTATGCGATGCTCTCCCCGAAGACGTTCTGATTTATGCATAAGATGTTCACGCACATCTTCAGTCGCTGGACTTTTAGTGCCTAAAGCTTTTGAGACACGATATACTTTTTCTATAAACTCTAAGATCATAAGCCAACTCCTAGGATGAAGTGTTTGGCCATCAGTACCCATGCCATGTTAAGCAGTGAGAGTGGTACCAGGTAACTCCATGAAAAATTTAACATCTGCTTCATCGTAATACGCGGTGTACTGGCACGAATCGTCATCATCACTATCGCGATCAGCAGCATCTTCAAAAAGAAGAAGATGTAGCCATCAAAAAAGATACCTTTATAGGCACCCAAAAAGAGTGTTGCTGCACCGGCAAAGACTGCCATAAACTCAGCAAACTCCGCCAGTTTGAGCAGAAAGTAGTTGGTACCACTGTACTCTGTATAGAAACCGTAAACGATCTCCTGCTCAGCATCAGGGATGTTGAACGGCGGCTGCTCCAACAGGCCAAGCAGTGCTATAAAGTAGAGTATAAACCCGGGAAAAAGGATGAGAAAACTGAGCCAACTGCTCTGCTCCACGATCTCTCCCAAACTCATCGTACCAAACAACAACGCCGGTGACAGAGCAGCAAGGAAAAATGCCGTCTCCATAGAGATCATCTGCGTCAAAATGCGGATACCCCCTAGAAAGGAGTACTTGTTGTTAGAGCCAAAACCCGTTAGAAAAAGTAAAAAAGGCTCGATTCCTATGAGTACCACCAAAGCTAAAACTCCATACTGTGTAGGGATGACATAGACATCAGGCGTCCATGGTATAAAAGCTGTGGGCAAGGTGGCCACGATCACCGCTAAAAGCGGCATTATAGAGAAGAGGTAAGGATTAACCCCATCAGGGGTAATGCTCTCTTTGGTCAAAAGCTTACTCAGGTCAAACAGGGTCTGGTAGCTTCCTGCCGGTCCATTAAAACTCGGCCCTACTCTTTTATGCAGCGCCGCCATAAACTTTCTGAAAAACCAGAAAAGAAGCACGGTCCATGCCAAGACATAGAACATACCCGGAAAAACTACGATGTTAAACAAAGTCTCCATCACTACTCCTATCGGTCCAAGTCACCTTGGCAGATGTAAAGACTGCCAAAGATCAATGGTATATCTGAGAGGGTCTCGCCCTGCAACATTTTGTTTAACATCATGGTGTGGTTAAAACTCGGGGCTTTCATCTTGAGTCTATAAGGTGACTTGGCCTTGTCGTCCGTGACAAGGTGCATCAGCACTTCACCACGAGACCACTCTACCCTGCTGATGGCTTCGCCTTTAGGCAGCTTCTTGGGTACCTTGACCATATGGTCTTTGGTCGGGTTGAAGTTTCCATTTTCTATCTCAGCCTCGATGTGACGTTTGGCCTGTTTAATGATGTCTATGGACTGCTCGAGTTCACCGAACAGCGTACTGAGTCTGTCTTTCGCCGAACCCTCTTTTTGCACCACATAGTCCATCTTGACCTGAGCATAAGCAGCATACGGTTCGTCGATCCGCACATCGATCTTGACACCACTCGAACGTGCGACCACACCACACAGAGCAAACGACTCCACCTCTTTGGCTGTGATGATCCCTTTTTTCGCCGCACGGACCTTCATAGTCGGATTGTTGACAAAGATGGTCTTGATGTCATCTTTGGTGGCATCGAACTTGTCCAGTGCTTTTTGAAGTTCATCAAGCATATTCATCTGTAGACCATAACGCACACCACCAGGCTCGATGGCCGCTGTCGCAATACGTGCACCGCTGTAAGACTCCAAAAAGTCCAAAAAGTACTCACGGATGTCCATGTTCCACATCCCGACCGTGTGCAGTCCCATGGCGTTGTAAAAACCGCCCATTCCCATGGCGTGAGATGAGATACGTGAGACTTCGCCCAGTAGAACACGCATCCACTTGGCAAACTCAGTGATCTCGACATCAGCGATCTCTTCTACTGCCTGACAATACCCCACCATAGAGTTGATGTTGTCCATAAAACAGAGACGCTCAACCGCAACGATGGCACCTACAAAGTCCTTTTTCGTAACCAGATGCTCCAGTGCCCGCCAGACAAACCCTATGTCTGGATCAATACTTATAATATCTTCACCATCACAGTGTACTTTAAGACGTATCGGTCCGCTTGCAGGGTGCGTCGGTCCCCAGTTGAGGATCATCTCCGAACTGCTTGCATCCAAATGCTCTTCGTTGATCTCTTGTTCTTCTTTAAAAGCATCAACAATTTGTTGGATGTTTTCAACCGTATTGGCCTCATGCGCATCCCAGTCGAAATCTTTACGAAATGGTGTCTTGTCATAAAAATCTTGAGAGACGATGATAGGTCGTAAGTCAGGGTGGCCTCTAAAGCGCACACCAAACATAGAGTATGCTTCACGTTCATGCCAGTTGGCACCAGGGAACATCGGTGTGATCGAGTCTATCTCACAGGCTTCAATGTCACGAGGGATATCACACTTTAACCAGCAGTTGCGCTTGGTGGTATAGTTTTCAAAAAAGTAGTTCATCTCCATACGATCTTCTTCTAAAAAGTCAGTTGGAGAGACCGTTGATATGGCTATAAAACCCTCATCTTTCAAGGTTTGGGCTACAGCTAAAAGATCATGACTATCTATCCTGACCTTGAGCCACATGGTTTTATATACTTCAACAGAGAGGATCTCATGTGCTGAGAGGGCTTTTCTAAGGTCTTGCATTAAAACTCCATCTCTTTCCAAAGTCCGCCCTGACTTGCTGCACTGGGTTCACCTGATTTCATCTTCTTTTTGATCTCTTCCAACCCTGCCACAATAGCTTCTGGGCGAGGAGGACATCCTGCCACAAAAGCATCTGCCGGTAAGATCTCTGTTGGGTTTTTAATAACGGCTAGAGAGTCATTGTAAGGGCCGCCATCAAAAGCACAGGCACCCAAAGCCAAAACATACTTGGGTTCAGGCATCTGAGCGTAAGTACGAAGCAGTGCAGGTAAGATCTTTTTTGTGACCAAACCGGTAATAATAAGCACATCAGCCTGTCTAGGTGTTGGTGTTGGCAGATAACCGTAACGTTCCCAGTCATATCGTGGCCCCATTGCCGCCGCCATCTCTAAAGAACAACAGCCCGTACAAAAGTGTGCCATCCAAACGCTTTCACTCTTGGCATGGGCAAAAAAATCAAACAGTCTCAACATAGTTATACTCCCGCATCGCTATCACAATAACAGCTGCCATGATCAAGGCAAAAAGAGCAGCTATGGTTTGTGCATGAAAATCATCTGCATAAACAAACAGTGAAAAGAAAAGGCCCGTCATATCAGCAATAATAAACATGATAGCAAACATAAAAAATCCAAAGTTCGCTTTTTTAGGGTTGGAACTGCTCGCAGGCAGTCCACACTCAAAATGGCTGTTTTTAATAGCACTTGGAGCATAAGGCGCTACTAAAACACCTAAGAGGTAAAGAAGAAAGGTAGTTGCAGTGATACCAAGGGCGTAAACGATAAAGGTTTCGATAATAGATCCTTTTATTACTCATATATATATATTATATTCCTATGGTATTAACGGGCACCTTAAGTGTTAAAGAATGTTATAGGAAGAGAACGGTACCAAGAGGCAGGATAAAGAGCATTATTACAGTTGTACTCACTGCTCTCTTTTACAGCGGTAACTTATCTAACAATTTCTGAAAATTACGGATCTGGATCTTTTTTCTGGATATATCGATAATACCATCTTTTTTAAGGTTTTGCAGGGTGCGGTTAACTACCTTGCGCACCGAACCAACCATGGCAGCGATCTCTTCATGACTGACATTGTCTATGACCTTCAAAACAGGCTGTCCCTCTCGCATCTCTGCAAAACGTGCAAAAAGCTGAATAACACGCTGATAGACATCATAAAAAGAGAGTGAAACTGCCAACTGTTCCATGCTGCGGAGTTGTTGCGCCAGATAACTGTAAAAGTACTGTCGAAATTTTGCATCTTCTTGTATGAGTTTTTGTATATCAGTGAGAGGTACTTGTATGAGATGGGCATCTTCCAAGACCTCAGAGACATAGTTGTTGGGTTGGGCATCAAGAAGGGAGACAACATCAAACATATCACCGTGAGTGAGCATGTAGAGTGTCTGTGTTTTGCCAGTTGTGAGATCTATGTCATAAATCTTGATCTTGCCATATATCACAAAGTAAAAGTAGTTTTGGGTGTCTACACTTGAAAGCGGGTCTGCACCTTTTTTAAAATAGAGATCTTTTTGATGCTGGGAGACGAGTGTACGCTGACGCACCTCGCTCAATATAAGTTTTTGGGAGTTCTCATGAGTGATCTGTTTATCCATACAGAGATGATAAACAAATCTTGCTTATTATTTGATACTAATACTTCTTGGTTTCGCTTTTTTAGTCTTTTGAAGCTCTATCTCAAGACGTCCGTTTTCATAAGAGGCACTAATGCTCTCACTGTCGATGTTCTCAGGCAGTACAAAACGGCGTTCAAGCTTACCAAAGGCGCTTTCGCTGATGTAATAATCATCTTCTTTCACCTCGTTTTTGTAATGGCGTACAGCCGAGACCACCAAGACATCATCTTCAACCTTGACATCGATCTCCTCCTTTTTAACCCCTGGAAGGTCCACCTCTACATGAAAGGTGCTGTCCTCTTTTTTCGCGAGGTTTGAAAATGGAAGATGACTTGCCAGATTATCAAAAGTCTCTGTCACCTTGTTAGAGACGACTTCAACACCTTTTTCGATCTCATTGCCCAATTTTTTAGTTGTTTTTACAATATCCATCACAGCCTCCTTAACTAATTGCTACTTTTTTGACTTTATCGATCTTTGCTGACTCCAGTTTTGGAACAACGACTTCAAGAACTCCATCTGTAGATTCCGCATGAATGTTCTCTATATCTGCCTCTTCTGGCAGGCTAAATGAGCGAGAGAAAGTACCAAAACGGCTCTCTACCTTGTAGTAGTTCTCCTCTTTGATCTCCTCTTTAACCTTGCGCTCTCCAGAGATGACAAGCGTGTTGTCTTCGACCTTGATCTCAATATCTTCTTTACTGATTCCAGGAAGGTCTACCTCTACATGGTAAGCATACTCCCCTTCTCTTGTGTTAATAGCAGGAACAAAGTCATGGTTTACTGCCTCTGGACTTGCTGTGTTAAACTCGTTTAACATACTGTTAAAGAGATCAAAACTTCTTCTGAGATCTTTTACGGGATTATTGTGGTTATATCTTGTTACTAACATCATAAACTCCTTCTGACCGGTAGGTCTTCATAATTTTTATTTACGATGTAATAATAGGAAATTTCTAAAATAAGTTCTGCCCCTTAGGTGGCATAAGTGTTAAAAAAGAGAGATTAATAAAAAAGTCGTTTTAAAGCTGGGTCACTTTAAACCCATGTTTTTGCAATAGCGCGACAATGCCTTCATTGCCAACCACATGCCCTGCTCCAACCACTACAAAATAACGCTTTTTAGTTTTAAGATAACCCAGTATCTTCTCAGTCATCTTATAGTTACGCTTGGTGATGAGCTCTTCGTAAATACCTCTCAG
>JALWKG010000035.1 GCA_027081565.1 Helicobacteraceae bacterium | reverse complement strand
AACACCCCTGCTCCCCTCTCCCTATGCAAAGCTCCCTTATCTGGTTATAGAGAACTTTTTGGATGATGCAACCTGCAGAGAGATCATCGACCAGGTACAAGCCATTCAAGATGGCAGTGATGCCCAACTCAGAAGTGCTACCCACACGGACAACCAAAAGATAAGAAAGACCAAGATCCACACCCTATCTTCTTACCATCAAGACCTTTACGACAAAGCCTTTGACACTATACGTGAAAAGATAGAACACTTTTTTACACTCTCTTTGACACAAGCGACCAAGACTCAGATGCTAGAGTACACGGCAGGTTCATTTTACAAACCCCATTCTGATGATTCCAGTGTCTTAGTAGACAAGTCCAAGAGCATCATTGGCTTCAAACAAGTCGCACCTACCCGAAAGATCACCACACTCTTGTTTGTCAGTGAGCACTGTGAAAAAGACCCAGATACCTATCAATTTTGTGGTGGTGAACTCTCCTTTAGCTACTTTACAAACACTCAAGGTGAAGCGTTGATCATAAAACCCAAAATGGGAAGCATGATCGTTTTTGGAAGCAACCCAATTTATACACATGAAGTCAAAGAGGTCACTGATGGCTTCAGGGTTACTGTTGCCCAGTGGCATGATGGGATTTTGGCAACAAACAACCTCTAAAACACTTCAAGATCCATCTTATTATTTATCTTTTTTCATAGAAGTTCTTGATGGCGCTCGCGACCCGTTGTCTCATCCTTGTCGTGCTCTTCACAGAAGTGGTCATTTTTATAAAACAGCAAATAGGTCGATGGTAAGATCAACAGTGTCAAAAGTGTTGAACTGATGATACCACCAGTAATAACAACTGAAAGTGGGTACTGGATCTCTGAACCCACACCGGTTGCATAAAGCAGTGGCAAGATACCAAAGAGTGTGGTAAAGGCTGTCATCAGTACAGGACGTAGACGTAGCAGCGTTGCATCTTTTAGCAAGATTTTTAGTCCTACATGTGGAAACTTCTCTCTCAACTCATCGATAAAGCTGACCAGAACGATACCGTTCAAGATCGCGATGGCAAAGATGGCTAGAAATCCGATGATTGCAGAGACCGAAAGATAAATACCACTGATCAACAGCGCAATAATACCTCCAATAAATCCAAAAGGTACGTTTAGTAAAATCAACATCGCTTTTGAAAGTGAGTTGAATGCCGTATAGAGTAATAAGATGACTAAGAAGATTGTAATCGGGATGATGACCATAAGCTTCTCTGTTGCCTCTTTCATGTTTTTGAAGTCGCCTGCCCAACCGATGTAGTAACCATCAGGAATATTGACTTCAGCCTTGATAATCTCATCAGCTTCGGCCACAAATGAAGCTACGTCACGACCCTCTACCTCCATAGAGAGTACCATGTAACGGCTAAGGTTCTCACGTTTGATAAACGATGCACCCTGTTGGATAGTAATGTCACAGATCTGATCCAGTCGCACCAAGGCTCCATTTTGTGCACGCATGGCGACATTTTTGACGGCTTCTATATCTGTTTTAGCCCCTTTGATCTTAGGGACGATACCAAAACGACGAATCCCCTCGATCTTCTCGCTGACAGGCTCTTCACCAATACCATTACGGATTACATCCATCACTTCATCAACACTAATGCCGTAACGTGCAAGGGCAAGGTAGTCTG
>JALWKG010000034.1 GCA_027081565.1 Helicobacteraceae bacterium | reverse complement strand
ATGACCACTTGACCACCATCTTTCATCTTTGGAATGTCATCACTCTCTGCATCGAAGTGTGGTTGACCTTCTGGAACAAACTTACTTAATAAAAAGGCTGTGATCGCCCAACCCAGTACAGAAGATGGGAAAAGGAACAAGAAGTCTATAAACTCACCCTTTTGTGCTGTCCATGCCATAAGTGTTGTAATATCACCAAATGGAGACCAAGCGCCACCTGCATTGGCGGCAACAACGATGTTGATCGCACCCGGAACCAAAAAGGCAATGTTCTTTTTGTCAATTGTAAAAAGTACAGTTGAGAGAATCAAGGCCGTTGTCAAGTTGTCTGCTACTGGAGATATAAAGAAGGCGAGAAGACCCGTTAACCAGAAAAGCTTTTTATAACTATATCCTTTAGAGGTTAACTTGTATTTCATAACATCAAAAACACGACGCTCGATCAAAGTCTCAATATAAGTCATCGCAACCAACAAGAAGAAGTAGATCTCTGCGATCTCCAAGATCAGTGTTGACATCTCATGGTGTAAAGGATCTGGATCCATTCCGTTAACAGAGAAGTAGACACCGATCAACATAAACATAAAAGCACCGGTAAAGAGTGCCGGTTTAGCCTTGTTAATGTGGTATTTTTCTTCAGCAGCGATAAAGTAGTAACCTATAATAAATATTGCAAACGAGACAACACCTATCCAGGTAGTTGTCAGATCAATAGCAGTTTCATGCATTTGGATTCCTTAGTTTTTTCTATAGTGAACACCCACAGAACTCTCTCTGTCAAGTGCTGATGTAACGATCTCTTGTGCTGTACGAAGACGTAAATAGAGTAATCTACCCACCTCATCTTCAAGCATTTTATGGATCTCATTTAACGTGTTGTCAAGTCCCTCTTGCGTTCGAACAATAGAGACGTTTTCCCACATGATTTTGCGAAGTCTATCTTTTTTTTGCTTATCTCCACTCAAAACAAGAGGATAAGGGTTGATCTCAAAATCCACTTCACCTGTTGGGGCTTCCTCTTTCATCACTTCCTGCGCCGCGCGATACGCGAAGACCAGCCCCTCTAACAGTGAGTTTGAAGCCAAACGGTTTGCACCGTGAACACCAGTAGAAGCAACCTCACCCACTGCATAAAGACCTTTAACATTAGGAACATGTCCGTTAAGGTCTGTCTTGATCCCACCTATCGCGTAGTGGAAAGCAGGAGATATAGGGACGATGTCATGAGGCAGGTTATAACCCATACTTGCAAATTTGTTTTCTATGTTGGGAAAACGCTGTTTAAAGTAACTGTATTCAAAACTCTTAAAAGAGAGATAGACCTGCTTGCCACTTTTTTGAGCATAGTCGAAGATAGCACGACTGACAATGTCTCGCGGTGCCATCTCTCCACGCTTGTCGTACTCGAACAAAAAGCGGTATCCCAGTGCATCAACCACCTGAGCGCCCTCACCTCTCAAAGCTTCTGTTAAAAGCTGCTTTTGCGCTGTTGTCTCGTCAACATATACCGTGGGATGAAACTGTAACATCTCCATATATTCAAGCGAAATACCATGTTCCAGACAGATACCATGAAGCTCTCCGCTGATGCTCGAAGCATTGGTATGGTATTCAAAAAGTGCACCTACACCACCACTAGCAACCACTACAGTGTCTGCCATGATCGTTTTAAGTTCACCCGCA
>JALWKG010000033.1 GCA_027081565.1 Helicobacteraceae bacterium | reverse complement strand
GATCTTTGCCATCATTGGTGTTGGCAGATGCACTTTTTTACCCTCTTTTACAATATATCCACAAAGTGTCTCTAACTCTGTTTGCACCCCATTTTTAAAATCCAGATGCATAGAGCTTGAAGCATCTTCAGGAAGGGACGATGCTGTTTTCAGTGCTTTTTCAACCTCATCTTGTATCTCAATCCCTTTGGCCTGTGCTACATCTGCGATCTCTTGTAACAGTGTCTCTGCCCAATTTCTGTGAAGTTCATAAACATTGAGCATTGTTGTATCGAAATAGCTGGTCAAAGCGGCAAAGGCACTGATAAAAAGATATTTTTTCCATATCGCAGCTTCTATATCCTCAGGTGTTTTGTGTCGCAGACCAGCCTTTTTAAAAAATGAAGAGAGCAGTGCCGTCTCCTCGATATACTCTCTATCTCCAAATAGTGCCGCAAAGACCTTCCCCTTTTTTACAATGACACCCGGCGCCTCTTTGTGCGCCAAGATATAGACTGCACCATGCAACACTTTCGCATCTACCAGCAGATCAATACGCTCTTTGTGTTCCACTCCATTGGAAAAAGGAAGTATTATGGTCTCAGGCGTAATATTCTTTTCTAAGGCCTTCAACATCTCAACGATGTCATAGCTTTTTATACAGAGAAGTAAAACATCAATGGAACCTTCCAGTGCTTCAGCGGTCGTCACACTGTCAGGTGTAGCTGAAAACGTTCCTGTATCTTCTTGGATCAACAGACCAGCACGCGCTATCTCAGCTGCATGTTCTCCTCTTGCTAAAAAGACAATCTCCTCGTCTAGCTTACATAAATGGGCACCTATATAACCACCGACTCCACCAACACCTGCTACTGCAATGCGCATGTTTTCCCTTTTTTGACGAATAAAATGTTAAAGAACTTGACTTTAACCGTCACTTTGATGTATTATTATATTTATAATAACTTTTATAATGTATACTAATTTATACTTTCTCCCTCATATTGAACAGTAAAAAGTTCAGAGGAGCGAATAAGATCTTAGAACATTGTAACACAGGAGCAAGAGATGGCAAAAAAAATTCTAGTTTTAGGTGGTGGTTTTGCAGGTGTGGATGCGGCGGCATACTTCTGTAAAGCAGACTATGAGGTTACATTGGTCAGTGATCGTGACTACTTTTATATCTACCCTACCTCTATATGGGTTCCGACCCATGGGGCAGAGTTTAAAGATGTCTGTGTTGATCTTAAAGAGTTGCAAGAAGCACATGGGTTTAAACTCGTGGTTGATGGCGTCAGTGAGATTGCAGCAAAAGAGAACCGTGTCACACTTGCTTCTGGGACAGTCATCGATGATTATGACTACCTAATTGTTGCCTTAGGTGCACAGAAGATGAAACACCCAGGTATGGAAAACACCCTCTCTATTTGTGCAGCACCGAAGCAGTCCCTTGAGATCCGAGATGCTCTCGACAAACTCATCGCCAAAGGTAGTGGAAAGATCGCTATGGGCTTTGGTGGAAATCCAAAAGACAGTTCAGCTGTCCGTGGTGGTCCCGGTTTTGAGTTGATGTTCAATGTTCACAATATGTTAAAGAAAAAAGGGATCCGCGACAAATTTGAACTCACCTTTTTTGCACCAATGGCACAACCAGGCGCACGTATGGGAGACCAAGCGCTAAGTATGATGGACAAGATGTTTGAAAAACAGGAACTTCACAAGCAGTTTGGAAAAAAGATCAAACGTTTTGAAGCAGATGGTGTCGTTTTTGAAGATGACAGTAAATTAGAGTCAGACTTCACCATGTTTATCCCGGCAGGAACAGGACATGAAGTGGTCACCACCTCTGATCTTCCAACTAATGAGGCAGGTTTTGTCACTGTTAATGACTACTGCGAAGTCACCATTGATGAAAAGATTTCCAATGTCTATGCTATAGGTGATACCGCTGCTCTGGAAGGTCCAGAATGGCGTGCCAAACAGGGACATGTTGCTGAAGTCATGGCAAAAAATGTCGCCTTTAACATCCAAAAACGCGACAGTGGTTCACCGGAACGTAAAGGCTACATCGAGCACCTCAACATCTTGTGTGTCATGGATACAGGTGATGGGGCAGGATTTGTCTTTAGAGATAACAAAAAAGCCTTTATGGTCCCAATGCCTATCGTCGGTCACATGATGAAAAAAGGGTGGGGATGGTACTGCCGCAATACCAAACTAGGAAAGATCCCTCGATTACCTGGGATGTAAGAACGCGTTAAAAAAATGATACCTGTGTGTCATTTTTAGCGTTCGAACCTGAAGGTGATGTACGAAGTACCACCAAAAGGGGACTCTAGTAAAAGCCCATTTCTGGGCTTTTTGGCGAACAAAACCGTAGCGAAGTCGCTTGCGACCGCGAAGGCTTAACATAAATTCGATTTAACATTCAAACCAACCAAAAGGAAATAAAGTGCAAGCAAAGCAATTCAAAAACGAATACCCTATCTATACAACGACGCTCAAAAAGAGTGAGACTTCTATGCCTAACATTCAAGCTATCATGGCACACTATGAGCTCAAGATAAAAGAGCATCCTGTGGCTACATATATTGGTGTTTTTGACCACTATAAACATACCAGCTCATTAAAAGATGGTGTTATCGCCCCTCATATCCTTGATGCTCAAGAGGTTCTCTGCTGTTTTGGAAAAGATCTCTCTGATCCAGAAGTTCTTGCAGTAAGACCACGTGCGATCGGGATTGCAGAGCTTCAAGATGATTATGTTATCTCATTTTTAAAAGCACCTAACCCAGTGGCACACGACGCGATGGTCTTATGGACACAATCACTCAAAGATATCTAAACTTCATCCTAACATGGCTTATATTCTCTGTTGTTTATGGAGAGTACAGTGACCTTCTAAGACTGTTACATCTCTAAAATAAGCCCTTAGAATATCTTTCTAATAACCTTGTTTTTATCTTTACAAAGATGAAAATAGGTAACTAAGAATAATACTCCCTATATTGTGGTGACGCGATCCTTGCTCAAACTGCTGGGTATGAAAGGTCTTTATGTACTCAAAATTAAAATTTTCATACCGTCCGGAAAACCCATAGGCCCCATAAGCTTTGAACAGCTTTTTTTCTACCGAATGACTTTGAGTGAAAGTATTACCATCTAGAAAGATATCTCGCACTACCGCAGTACCACCACCGGAGAACTGAAAATTAAAGCTCCAAACACTTGGTGTTTCTACCAGACATTTTCTTCGTACCGGGATACCATTCTCGCCACCTTCATCGATACTCGTGGATCCAAAGTCTTGAGGAACATTCCACCCAACTCTAGCAATAGCCCCAGCATTAGCTTTAATCGCTATGTTCCCAAACTCACCACCGACATAAGGAATGATACTTGAGCCAACACCCCATACTGGCGCTGATACAAAACGCCATTTATGCTGGTAGTTGAGTTGCAGACCCAACTCATTGCTCAGTTGGTTATCCCACCCCTGTGCCAAAGTTGAATTGGTGGCTTTATGTACAAACTCCTGCAACTGTTCCATCCCTGAGGCTGGCCCTACAATACCCACCTGTAGACTCAAAGAGTCCAGATGCCGCGTAGAACTTTGATGGAGTCCCATTTCCGCATAGAGCCAGCCAGCATAAGGTCTATCCTTTTCTGTAAGTGTACTTTGCATAAGGTTTGTTGGCGTAAAGATCTGCTGTGTTAAAGATAAAGAGATAAAATGTACACGATCAAAATCTTCAATAAAAGGTATGTTCAACCACTCATTTGCACCATCGGGTCGGTAGAGTAAAAGAGAGAGCCGCGAACCATCAGAGTAGGCACTGTCTGTCTTTCCAAATAGATCATTTTCAAAATAGTAATTTATACGCTCAAACTCCCAATCAACTTTACTTGCAGAGAGTTGTACCATCAAAAGAAGTATTAATAAATATTTCATAGTTTCATGTTACCTAAAATTATTCTAAATTGCTGTAACCAAAGGCACAGTCAGAGTCTTAGTTCTCTGCTATACTAGTTTTATGATTAAAAAGATAAAAAAGCTTATTACCGTCCCTGCGATGATGTTACTTATCGCTGTTACAACTCTAGTCTATTCTGGTTACCGTGCAGAACTCAACCAGCAGAACCAAACAGCACGCTCCGCAGGTTTTGAAGTGTTAAAAGCACTAAATGAACTACAGATGATCATCGATGCCCAACGTTACACACCGGAGAGTGCACCTAACTTTTTGGATGGCTGGAATGAAGTCTTGCTTATTGATGACATGTCAGACTTCATCAATCCTAAAGTACAGACACAAGCACAGGCACTACATCAAACCTGGCAAAATAATTTTGAGACGCTACAAAATGATGCATCTAATGAAGCAGTGACGGCAACAATAAAAAGAACAAGAGCCAGCCTTAAACAAGCCATATATAATTTACACTAACCCTTCTATTTACCCCATTTTATGCTCTTTTTAGTTAAAATAGAAATCAATTAATCACAACATTTTTGAAATCTACTTTTAGAAGCCCTTTTCAAAAATGTTTATAAAAGAGCACTATGTCAGTCAAACAACAAATTTTAGAAACGATCAAAAAACGTCCCCTTATCATCGATGGTGCTATGGGAACACAGTTACAAGACAAAGATGACCAGATCCCAGAGAGTGCATGGGAAGGTAACGAAGGGTGTAACGAGCTTCTCAATGTTACTGCACCAGAAGTCTTAGAGAGTATCTTTAGTGCCTACCTCACTGCAGGGGCAGACCTCATCACCACCAACACTTTTGGTGCTTTTGACTGGGTTCTAGATGAGTACCAGATCGGAGACCGTGCTTATGAGCTTGCCCGTGCGGGTGCTGAAGTAGTTAAAAAGATGTGTGACAAGTTTAGTACACCAGAACACCCACGCTATGTCTTAGGCTCTATCGGTCCGGGAACCAAACTTCCCTCTTTAGGTCACATGCATTATGACCAGATGCTTTCAGGCTACACAGTCTGTGCCGAAGCCCTCATCGATGGCGGAACCGATGTTTTCATCTTAGAGACCTGTCAGGATCCACTACAGATCAAGGCCGCACTACACGCTTGTGAAGCTGCCAATAAAAGTAGAAATACTGATGTACCTGTCATGGTCTCCGTCACCATTGAACTTGCAGGTTCTATGCTCATCGGTACCGATGCACAGACTGTAGCCACCATCTTAGAGCCGTTTGATATTCTTTCACTAGGTTTCAACTGTGGAACGGGTCCAGAACAGGTACTCAAACATGTGAAAACCCTCTCCGAAGTTTGGGGCAGACCTATCTCGGTTCATGCCAATGCCGGCCTCCCACAAAACCGTGGTGGATACAGCTATTATCCTATGGGACCCGACGAGTTTGCAGACCGCCAAGAGGCATTTATGGCCTTTGACGGGGTCTCCTTCCTGGGTGGCTGTTGTGGTACAACACCACAGCATATTCGCGCACTGACCAACCGTGTTACACCCTTAACACCAAAACCTGCTTCAGGCTCACAGGCCAACGCCTTAGCTTCTCTCTTTAACAGTACACCTCTCGTTCAAGACCCCGCACCGCTACTTATTGGTGAACGTTCGAATGCTACCGGTTCAAAAGCCTTTAGAGAACTTTTACTTGCAGAAGATTATGAGGGAACTCTCTCCGTAGCACAGCAACAGGTACGTGCTGGTGCCCATGCCATCGACCTCTCTGTAGGTTTTGCTGGACGTGATGAGACAAAAGACATGAATGCCGTTGCAGCTCTTTATGCACAAAAGATACCACTGCCTTTGATGGTTGACTCCACACAGACCCTGGGCATTGAGACTGCACTGAAACTGATTGGTGGCAAACCCATCATTAACTCTGTAAACCTCGAAGATGGCATTGAAAAGTTTGATGCGGTCTGCCACTTGGCGAAAAAGTTTGGCGCCTCACTTGTCTGTCTCACCATCGACGAAGTGGGTATGGCCAAATCAGCGCAACGTAAGATAGAAGTAGCAGAGCGCATCTATGACTTGGCCGTTAACAAACATGGTCTCAACCCTGAAGACCTTGTGTTTGACCTGCTGACCTTCACGGTAGGAAGTGGTGATGAAGAGTACCGTGATGCTGCGATACAGACCATAGATGCCATTAATGAGTTAACCAACCGTCACCCTGAAGTGGGAACCACACTCGGTCTCTCTAACATCTCATTTGGTCTTGACAAAGATGCGCGACCTTACCTGAACACCATCTTCTTAAATCACTGTATTGCTGCAGGCCTTAGTACCGTCATCATTAACGTTAAACATATTATTCCGCTTAACAAAATGACCCAGGAAGACCAGGACATCTGTAACAACCTTCTCTTTGACAAAAAGCCAAATGGTGAAGCACTTTTTGAGTTTATAGACTATTTTGACAAAAATGCCAAGGCCAACAGTGAAGAGGTCGATGAAGCCTACCTTGCCATGAGCACAGAAGAGAAGATCGCTAAACTGCTTATGGATGGAGACAAGGATCGTATGATCCCTCTTGTTGAAGAGGCACGTCATACAATCAAGCCAGAGGTAATAGTCAATGAGATCTTGATCGACGCCATGAAGGTTGTCGGAGAACTCTTTGGCTCAGGACAGATGCAGCTACCCTTTGTACTTCAAAGTGCAGAGACCATGAAAAAGACAGTGGATCATCTGAATCCTTACCTCCCTAAAATCGACAAGGCAGTCGACACGACTTTAGTTCTTGGTACAGTAAAAGGAGATGTTCATGATGTTGGTAAAAACCTTGTAGACATCATCCTCTCCAACAATGGCTATAAAGTCATCAACCTTGGTATCAAAGTACCCTTAGAGAGCTATATAGAGACACTCAAAGAATCCAATGCACAAGCTATTGGTATGAGTGGTCTTCTTGTGAAGTCAACACAGGTAATGAAAGAGAACCTTGAAGCGATGAAGGCGGCTGACATCACCGTCCCTGTACTTCTTGGCGGTGCTGCACTGACCCGTACTTTCATCGATGACTTCTGTCGTCCTTTTTATGATGGGCCTATCTTCTACTGTAAAGATGCCTTTGATGGTGTCACAGCAATGAGCCGTATCGAAGCGGGAAATTTAGACACCAACTTGCATGGTAAGGCAGGTGAAAAGAAGGTCAAAAAAGAGAAAAAGAAGGTAGTGATCCCTCCATTTGAAGAGCTGGAGATGCCAAGTCGTGATATAAGAGTACCAACACCACCATTTTGGGGTCGTAGAACAATTGCACTGACAGAAGCGCAGTTGGAGATGGCTTTTGAGTGGATCAACCACCGTATGCTCTTTAGACAACGATGGGGCTATAATGGTAAAGGTATGACTAAAGAGGCGATGCAAAAACAGGTAGATGAAGTACTCTGGCCTGCCTTTGATCGTCTCAAAGCACAGTTTTTAAAAGAAGGCCTATTTGACGCCACCATCATCTATGGTTATTGGCCGGTACGTTCAGATGACACAACGCTACTAGTCTTTGATGAGAGTGAAGGATGGAATAATCCTGACGAAATCAACAGAGAGCCGCTTGAGCACATCATTGGTCGTGCAGAACAACAGTTTACTTTCCCACGTCAAGGAAAACAACCACACAGGGCACTATCCGACTTCTTCCATAGTGACCGTCATGATGTACTGGCCCTCACATGTGTCAGTGCCGGTTCAAAACTAAGCGACTACGAGAGAACCCTCTATGACAAGGGTGAATTTACAGAGTACTATATGGTCCATGGTCTAGGAGTAGAACTGGCAGAAGCACTTGCCGAGATCGCACACAAACAGATCCGTCTGGACCTCAATATATCAGACAACGAAGGCTCCAGACTTTCAGATGTTCA
>JALWKG010000032.1 GCA_027081565.1 Helicobacteraceae bacterium | reverse complement strand
GTCTATGGAGCGAAGATGCGTAACTATAGAGAGTCTGACATGTCTCTTGTGCTGAGTGACATAGACTTTGCCAAACGTTACCTTCAACAAAAAAAGTTTACAGTGCGTATCAGCGGTAAAGAGTACCTCTTTTTAACGGCAACACATTAAGGTGTTAGTTTCACCATATAGGCTTTAGCATTTTTCCCATGCCATCTACAGTTTTTAGGGTAACCCATCAGACTGGTTGAAAATCCTTTGCTCAAAACAGCACAACTGATTTTCTTTCGCTTTGCTAACAACCAGATATCTCCATAGCGATATGCTGACATACTAGATTTTTCCTTTATTAGGGTCTCGTCCGGCTTACCTTTACGCGCTATATAATCTTCTATCGTCTCACTGGGATGTGCATCAATACGAACGACCTTTGGAGCTGTCTTCACCACAGATTTTTTCTTGCTATGTTTCACTCTTTTGGGCTTAGGTCTTGTTGCCTTTTTCTTCATATGAGGTTTAGCCTTGACAACAGGTTTCTTAATTGTAGCAGATACGATCTTTACACGTGTAGAGGCATAAGAGCAATCAGCATCTTCATTACATACCTTATATTTGACCACATAGCTTCCAGACTGAGTGTATGTATGGTTAGGATCACGTTTGGTTGACTTGCTGCCATCACCCAAGTCCCACTCATATAATTTGATCTTGCTTCCTTTAGAAGAAGAGCGATTATCAAAATGGACGGATTCTCCTACTTTATAAGATCTCTTTTTTAAGATGAAGTAAGCTTTTAGACTGTTTTTCTCTCGTACTTTCAATTTACGTCGGGTCTTGGTCACTAAAACATCTTTAACCCGAAATGTACTTAATCCAGAAACATCCGTGACCTGTAAAGAGACACTGTAACTTCCCTCTTCTTCATAACGATGATGTGTATTTTTTTGCTCAGACTTGGACCCTTCACCAAAATCCCAATGATAGATCAAGCTGTTTGACTCATCTTTAACATCAGCTCTAAACCCAACGTCACATTGATAGTTTTTATTACTGTTACAACTCTTAACCTGTATATTTACCGATGGCAGGACATTAATGGAATTTTCCAGACTTTTAAAGTCTGTAGAGAGTGGTTTTACATCCATAGGTGCAAGACTGTTTGCATCTTTTAAGCGTTCATTAAAACGATAACGCTCAGTCAAAAGTGTCTTGATCAAAATATCTTTATCATCATACTCAAAGATCTTCACATACTCTTTTGAATGTCTTTCTATCTCTTGACGTCTTTTGATCAACTGATCTCTAAAAAACATCCAGTGCTGACGTGTCAAAATCGCTTCATAACAGAAGGCACCATCACTCTCTAAGCTATGTACTTTAATATATTTTCTCAGATCATCTTCGATCAAGGGATGTGTGTTGGTGATCTCTGCTATAGCCTCTTCTTTTGCTTTTTCCGGAGAGGCGGCGCAAGATGACCCTTGCGCATAGATCTTGTTGTTATCTGCTCGTGAGACAAATGTCACGTTACAGCCAGAGAGCAGTAATAAAAATATACTACTTATAAATACTAATTTCACATTGAGACCTTATTATTAACTATTACAATAATATCAAAAGATACTGATATCTGCTACAAAAACAGCTCTAGTTCACCTAGGCGACTGTGGATTTACTATAACTGATACTTTATTACTAAAATCTATTTGATTAATAAGATATTAATATAT
>JALWKG010000031.1 GCA_027081565.1 Helicobacteraceae bacterium | reverse complement strand
GCTACCGGACTTTGTGGGTCTGAGTGGTTTTGGCTTGGAAGTCTTAGAGACGGTTGACCCTTCATAACTCTACGATGAACACTGAAGAGAGAAACGCTCTGTCTCTAGTGCTGGATGAAAACATAGCAGCATTGAAAAAAGAACTGGTGGACTTAGAAGAACAGTTACAACCTATAACACCAGACTGCTCTTTAGGTGACTTGCTGCGCTCAGAGATGATGTGTAACCAAGAGGTACTGCAAGGGCGATATGAAACGGCGAAAAAACGTTACAACCGTCTTAAATATACCAAGTCCAAATGTAACGATGATAATTATGGTTTTTGTGAGATCTGTGAAGATGAGATCGCACTGCAACGGCTGATGATCATGCCAGAGACACGCTACTGTATACGTTGCGCAAGTGAAAGAAAAAAATGATAACGTTGATTAAAAATCTTTTTTCAAAACAAAACATCGAAATACCAACGATATATACAGACATTCATTCACATCTTATCCCCGGTATCGATGATGGTGCTAAAACGATGGAAGCGTCGGTAGAGATGATACGCTCTTTTCAAGATCAGGGCTATACTAAACTTATCACAACACCTCACATTATGAGTCATCGCTTTCCAAACACAAAAGATGTTCTCGAAGAGGGCTTGGTAGCACTGAAAAAAGAGCTTGTGTCACAAAATATAGAGATGGAGATAGCGGTTGCTTCTGAGTACTACTTAGATGAAACAGTAATGGAGTTGGTGGAGAAGAGAGAGATATTGAGCTTTGGTGAGAACTACATGCTTTTTGAGATGTCTTATGTACAACCGCTGCACCATCTCGAAGAGATGCTTTTTAAGATAGAGGTGGCAGGCTATACTCCCGTGCTTGCCCACCCTGAACGCTATGTTTACATGCATGATGATTTCAGCAAGTATGAACGTCTTAAAGAGAAGGGTGTACTGTTTCAGTTGAACATTCCCTCTTTAGGTGGGTACTACTCCAAACCTGTTCAAAAAGCAGCAAAACGTCTGGTTGATGCCGGCATGGTAGACATGTTAGGTTCGGATGCACACAAGATGACCCATCTGCATGCTCTTAAAAAAGTACGTGCGGCTAAAATATATAGTAATATCTTTACAAAAAACACCATAATCAACAACAATCTCTAAGGAAAATTCATGACCCTAAAACCTCTTTTGATATCTCTATTACTCTCACTTACAACTCTCGTCTCCCAAGCAGATGAGCTGACACTTGACAAGAAGATCGCAGGACTGGTTGTTTTAGGGTTCCATGGCACTGAAATAAACGCTAAAAGTACCATTGCCTCAGAAGTGAAGGCTGGTTTGGGCGGGGTGATCTTGTTTGACCAGGACCCGATGAACAAGATGAAGCGTAAAAATATTGTGAATGCGCAACAGTTGCGCAAACTCGACCATGACCTACAGGCTGTTAGCGATGAAAAGCTTTTTATCTGTGTGGATGAAGAGGGCGGCAAAGTAGCCCGTCTCAAAGCGAGAGATGGCTTTAAGACCTTTCCCTCTGCACAAGATGTTGCAAAAGAAGATATTAAAACGGCAGCACACTATTATGATTCAATGGCCCATATGTTGGCTCAAAATGGTATTAACACAAACTTTGCACCCAGTGTAGACCTTCTCTTTACGTACAACCCTATCATTGCTGGTAAAAAACGCTCTTTTTCAAGTGATCCTAAAGTCGTGA
>JALWKG010000030.1 GCA_027081565.1 Helicobacteraceae bacterium | reverse complement strand
GCACTATCACTATAAAAACCGTGAAGCGATCATCTTTAAACTCTATGAGCAGATGTTAAAAGAAAGCACCCTGCTTGTTCAGGACCTGCCCAAAGATATCGTTGAACTATTTGAACATCAAAAACTGATGAGCAAGGTGTTGTGGAAGTACCGTTTTTTCTACCGGGAGCTTCTTTTTTTACTCTCCCGTGATCCTCTTTTAAAAAGTCGTTATATCTCTGACAACCTTGCCCACAGAGAACGTATTCGCATCACCTTTGTAAACTTGGCCACTCATGGTGATTTGGATGTTCCCATTGATAACATCTATGAGCAGTTAACCGACACAGTGATGTTGGTACTCACTTTTTGGAACCCGATGATAGAGACATTAGGTCAAGAGATCGATGAAAACGGCTTTGAAGCAGCGACCACACACTTACGAGGTTCTATGCGTCCTTACCTTACCAAACAGGCACTTAACAAGCTGCGTAAGTTTGACGATAGTTAATCCCTACCAAAACACCGCACTCATATAACCAACCACACGTTTTTTGTCTCCAGATGCGTCAGCACTGGTTCTATACTCAAGCAGTTCACTTTTGAGTCTCATACGTTCTGCTGTCAAGACCAAAGCTTCTATCCCTGTATGTCCACAGGCCTCACACCCCTGCTCCAAACGTTGTGCATTTATGGACTCAACCCCATCCAGACAGACAAAATCATGTTTTTTTGCTTCAGTAAGTGTATAAAAATGGCTAAGATCACTGCTGATAACAAGAAGGTTCTCTTTATCTTTAAGCAGATACTCGAGCATTTTTGAAAGTTCCGTCGGCGAGATCTCACCATAGACCAGCTCTACCACCTTTTTCTCCGGCATATAGTGGTTGATAAAGGGGAGTTGCACTTCGGTGCTGTGCTCTTTTTCATAGATGGCTTTGAGATCTTGCAGTTTAAACTGTTTTTTCAACTTTTGAACATAAGCCATATCATTTCTCAAGATCCCGCAAGGGGTCTCAAATGCCTCATACTCAGAGACACTGACCCCTTTGAAATAGAGATGATGGCTCGGACCGATGACGATTACCCGTTTGGCCCTGCTCTTCATCGCACTACGATAGGCCAGGTCTGCTGTATATCCACTAAAGACATAACCTGCATGGGGAACGATTATGGCACGGGGTGTCACCGCAGGCAGGACTTTTTCCAGATGTTGGGCCCGGTTTCTAAAAGAGGCAAAACGGTGCTCGACTTGAAGGCACTCTTTAGGGTAGAAGAGCGCTGCATTGTTTGCAGGACGTCTGCTGAGATCATCTTCGCTGTATTTGTGCACACGGTAGCGGTAGATGTCAGGATGATCCTCCAAACAGTTACCGGAGAGACCCGCTTTTTTACATAGAAAAGAGAAAAAATGTTCAAACCTTGGTAGAGACTCCCACACCTGTGGCAAGTAGGTCGCTTTATGAAAAAAAGTCTCTAAAACAATCCCGTCTTTACCCACAACAATCTGTTGCTTAAGGTCTGCTACATCTTTATATATGACTTTTCTAGGCGGTGTCAAAAGTGAGACCTCCACTTCCTAACGTGACAACTCTTTAGGTTGCAGCTCCATAAAACGGGGATCAGAAAAGGCAGCGGATCGACTGTTAGAGATCAGGTCATCTATAAGTGGTCTATAGGCTTTAAGAGAGCCCATGCAACCTCGCAGACGGGTGTCTTTGTTAAGTGTTA
>JALWKG010000029.1 GCA_027081565.1 Helicobacteraceae bacterium | reverse complement strand
AAAATCGATTACTATGGTACACCCACTGCACTTGACCAAGTAGGTTCAGTCATCGCTACTGATGCAACGACTATCGTTGTCTCTCCATGGGAAAAACCTCTTGTTGCAGACATTGAAGCAGCGATCGCTAAGGCGAACATCGGTGTCAACCCAAACAGTGATGGAGAAAAGATTATCTTGAACTTCCCGCCTATGACAGTTGAACAGCGTAAAGAGACCGTTAAAAAGATGAAGGGCATGGGTGAAGATGCTAAGGTATCTGTCCGTAATGACCGTCAAAAAGCAAACAACGACATCAAAAAGCTTGAAAAAGAGAAAGAGATCACTTCTGACGAGTCAAAATCTGCTCAAGATGCTATTCAAAAAGTGACAGATGGTTTTATTGCTAAAATCGATGCTACTCTAAAAGAAAAAGAAGCTGAGATATTAAAAGTTTAATTTTAAACTTTTAGGGGAATGGGGAATGGTAAATGGTAAATGGGGATAAACCTCATGACCTGACACCCCATTTTCTATTCACCATTTACCATTCACTTTTTCCAAAGGAAACCCATGAACGTTAAAAAAATCTATATGGATGCCGATGCACTTTTAGAAGGGCACTTCAAACTTAGCTCAGGGAACCACTCACAGTTCTATCTACAGTCTGCAAAAGTCTTGGAAGACCCTAAAAATGCTAAAATCCTGGCAGAGGGTGTCACTGAGCAGATCAAAGCAAGTGGCCTTGAGGTCGATACGATCTGTGCTCCGGCACTTGGTGGTCTCATCGCTGGTTTTGCACTGGCAACAGCACTGGACAAGCGTTCTATTTTCGCTGAACGCGTAGATAAGGTCATGACAATACGTCGTGGTTTTGAGATCGCTAAGGGCGAGCGTGTAATGATCTGTGAGGACATCATCACGACCGGTGGGTCTGCTATGGAAGCTGCTGCTGCAGTCGAAGCCATGGGTGGTGTGGTTGTCGGTTTTGCCGCACTTGCCAATCGTGGTTTCTGTGATCGTCAGAACTCTGACATCACTAAAAAGCCTAACTGTAAACTTCCAGACGGTGTACCCTTCTTTGCCTTGGAAGACTTTACTTTTGAGATGTATACGCCTGAAGAGTGTCCCCTCTGTAAAGAGGGTAAAAGCGAAGCTATCAAACCAGGTTCTCGCGGAAATTAGACTACACTTCTACTCTCCTCTTCATGAGGAGTGAACCAAACCTCTACGTACCATCTTTAACTTTCAAAAAAACATCCCTAACAATAGTGACATATGCCCACAACTGCTAAATAAACTCAAAAATATAATAACAAATCATTTCTATCTTCCCCAACGATCTAAAGGTAACAGCTTTGTAACCATGATGTAATCAAAATGTTTTACAATTCGCTCAACAAAACATTGGGTAGGAATATCCAACAGGAGAAATAATGAAAAAAGTAATCGCAAGCACATTAGCAGCCCTTAGTCTTAGCACAACCGCAGCAGTAGCCGGTGACCCTATCCCGGTTTTTGCACATGCAGATAAGATGAAGTTTAGCGCTTTGACATATATAGGTTATAAATATAATGACTTTGATACAACACTAGGAGATGGCACACCTAATACTAGAGAAGACACATCACAGTTTGAGATCCGTCGTGCCTACTTGCAAGTCAAAGGTTACTTTACTGAAAATACTAAATCTTATTACCGTGTCACTTTAGATGTACACCAAGACAATAAAA
>JALWKG010000028.1 GCA_027081565.1 Helicobacteraceae bacterium | reverse complement strand
AGAAGCTCATTTTTCCTTAAAACAAAATCTAGGTTGGAGGGTTGATGATACCCTTCGCCTGCAGTGGCAATAAAGGTCTCAAAGATCAACAGACCACCCTCAGTCAAGGCCTCTTTTATTAATGGAAAATGGCGACGATCCAGATAGTTACAGTTGACTATAAGATCATAACACTCTTGTTCAAACGTATAGGCATCCAGGTCTGCTTCTATTTTGTTGATCGTGGCGATCTCTTTGATCTTGGATAGCGCAACATCAGAATAGTCCACTGCGTCAACCACAAAGCCTTTGTCTGCTAAGAAATGGGTATTGCGCCCTACTCCTGCTGCGATGTCTAAAGCTCTGCCCACCTTGGCACGCTCAGCATACTTTTTAACGATCTCAGAGACCTCTGTAGAGGTTGGTCTGTCAACATGTCGATGGTTCCAGCGTTCTTTGTCACTTGTCATAATAATATCCTCGTTTCGTTTTGAAGTCATTCTAACTAAAGATATACAACTAACATACAACCTAAATCAATTTTATATTTTGCGCAGCAGAGACTATTAACGAATATTCTTATTAAAGATATTAAATCGATTTATAATGACCTGAAAAACCAAAACATCTACGTGTACGTTTATAAAATCGCAGTTGTTCTCAGGCAGTTCACTCCAACCTGAGCCATATCAAAGATGTTTGCTTCTGCCACCTTTTGTGTTTTGGCTCCGGTGGCATCAGTTATGAGGGTAACATCATATCCAAGAGCAATACCGTCAAAAACAGTAGCACGGATACAGTTTGGGTACTGAATTCCACATACAACAAGCTCTTCAACTTCCAATCTTCTCAGCATAAGATCCAACTCAGTTTGCATAAATCCGCTAAACCTGTTTTTAATGATTTTGTATTCACTCTCAAGTGGTGTAAGTTCTGTGACAACCCTACTTCCCTTTGTATTTGGTACACAGTAAGGCGTCTGTAAAAAACCTTTTAAACGAGTATGCTCTATGTCACTGCCATCTGCTCTATACTCTCGTATGATGTGAAACACAGGTGAGTTTTTACTTCTAAATGCCTGGAGCACTTTTTCAATGTTTTTTATAACACCTACCGCACCTGCAACACATTGGGGTGCATCAGGAAGGACAAAATCATTTTGCATGTCTATGATAAGCAGTGCTCTATTTTGCATGATTTTTCTTTTGTG
This sequence comes from Helicobacteraceae bacterium, assembly GCA_027081565.1. GTDB lineage: Bacteria > Campylobacterota > Campylobacteria > Campylobacterales > Sulfurimonadaceae > Sulfonitrofixus. Next base: position 6,714 of record JALWKG010000028.1, on the reverse strand, counting down.
CTTCAAAACGAAGTCTCACATAATCTACGACCCAACCATCTTTTGGAGTAAAAAGTTTAGGTCTCAAAATCTTCTCGACTTCATTTTTAAAACGTGTTCTTTGTGAAGTTGGTACGTTTTTCATAATACCATTGGCAAATATATCCAGCCACTCTTGTATATCTCCTATGGGCGTTGGGCGCTTAATGATCTCTATGCTTTTCACACTGAAACCAGACTGTTGCAAGCACTCTTTATACTCCTCTTTTGTAGGAAAGAACCAGGGATCCTGAAATCTTCCATATTCAGGATGTCTATCAAACACTGTCTGCATGGCTTCTCTTAATGCCTGTATATTGCCATAGCCTCCAAATTCTCCAACAAATCTTCCATTACCTTTGAGTACTTGTTTGACATTTTCTATAGCTAACCTTGCATCTTGAACCCAGTGCAGTACTGCATTTGAAAAAACAGCATCAAATTCATCTTGAAACACCAGTTCTGTAGCACCCATGACATATGCCTCCACCCCTTTGTTTCTACTTTTTTCAACCATATCAGCACTCAAGTCAACACCTATGAGCTGCGCACCATGTTTTTGTATCTCTAATGCTAAAGTTCCATCTCCACACCCCAGGTCCAGGATCTTTTCACCATTTTTTGGTGCAAGCAAGTCTACTACAGCAGATGCAAGTTTTGAGACAAAGTCCGCATTTTTGTTGTAGTGTTCAGCATCCCATTGATTTGATTCTTTCATTGTAAAGCTCCTTTTTTATAAGAAGCAGTTTACTTTAAAAGAGGAGATGCAAGGTACAAGAAAAGTGATAGATGATATAAGTATTTTAGAGCTACTCTTAACTTTTATCAGACTCTTTTCTTAACTCTTTAGGCGTCATACCATACTCTTTTTTAAACTGTGAAATAAACCACGAAGAGGTTGCATAACCACAATCTGTTGCTATTTCAGTGACATTTTTGTCAGAGTTCTTCACTAAGAGCAGTGCTTTTTGAAGTCTTTTGGCATCTATCCATAGTTTTGGCGTGGTATGTGTATGTTTCTTGACATACCTACGCAGTTGGTTAGGTGTTAAACGAGAGAGTCTGCACATATCTTCTATAGTCTCTATCATATCTATGTTGGACTCAAGTATGTAGAGTATTCTTGCCTCAGTGTTGTTGACTATAGCGTTAAAAAAAGAGTAAAAACTTTTGGGATATAGACGTAAGGTCTGTAAAAAGATCTCTTCGACCTTAAGTTTTAAAAGTTCTATGGGAAGTTTTTTATCCAAATACACTTCAAACTGCCTAACAGTCTCCAAAAAACATCTGTCCTTTTCATAACTTACTTGGAGCCAACTTTTCTCTTGCGTGTTGCTTGGTCGAATTTTGTATTTTTTCATAAACTCTAATACAAAGGCATCATCAAAATAGAGTATCATGGACTCATATTGTGATTGTTTGGTCATACGTTCACTCATGTAGTAGTTGTTTTGGGTTAAAAAACATATCTCATTGGCATTTACAGTAATGTTTTTATCTTTTGTATGGATGATCTTGGAACCTGCTATAAGGATGTTCATACTATGCATAGTGTTTCTTGCATCCACAAAGTCATTTTCTGTTTTTTTAATAGAATGTAAACATAAGAGTGTGTCGATCTTTGTAAGATTTTTATAATTGTTTTCTAAAAAATAGTTTGGAACGATGTAAGTCATCAGGTCAGTCTCCTTCTGCTGAAATAAAACATCACAAATGCACCTTTTGAGAGACTACCTTGAAAAAGAGATGTGAGAAGTGTAAACACAACTATTTTCTATCTCTTTAAAAGTGTCCAGAAGCAGAAAGTATACAGATAATTATGCTTTGGAAAAGACTAGCAGTGCCTTGTCGTTTGTGTCGTAAAGAGAGATCTTTTCATGTTTGATGAGTTTCAAAGCACGTTTTTTGCGAAAAAAGGAGAGTGGGTGAAAATGTTGTGTGATCATCTGCTGCTCTTTGGAGTAGCATTCACCCTCGCCCTTTTCAAAATAGGTGAAGATGGTACGCAGTTCATTTTCGTCAAAGACCGCATCAACACTTAAAAAACCAGCACCATCTTCTGCATTCATCGTACCCTCGGCTACAGCACTAAAACCATACTTGGTGTTGATGTCAGCTATAAAGAGTCCATTAGGCTTTAAGGTCTTGGCAACATTGTCCAAAAAGGTCTCTAGAGCCTCTGATTCCATAAAGTTCAGGACATCGAAGACGGCGACAGCCGCGTCATACTGTCCTTTTTCATCAGCCACATCAATGCACTCCGCGTTAAGACCTTTGGCTTTGGCCTCATCGACCATCACCTGACTCAGATCAATGCCTTTGGCTTCGATGTTGTCAAGAGCCAGCTGTTCCATCAGACCGCCACGGCCGCAGCCGATGTCTAGAACGGACTTGACATCATAAGCCTCAAGTGTCTGTGCATAGGAGTCATGCAAGAACTGTGTGGACTCTTCGATGCCTAAAAGGTGCTCTACTCTTGCGTAGAGCTCAAGATCACTTCTCTTGTTTGACAACGTCGTTGATCTTTTCGTAGATGTCCAGGACTTCAGCTTTTTTCTCGAAGTAGCTGTTTTTGTTGGCTATGAGGTAGGTAGAAGACTCCATGATCTCCTCAACCACTTCCAGACCGTTTTGCTTCATGGTAGCACCTGTCTCAACGATGTCAACGATCATGTCTGCCAGACCAACAAGTGGTGCCAGTTCGATAGAGCCGTAAAGCTTGATGACATCAGCGGCAATAGCACGCTCAGCAAAGTAACGCTTGGTGATGTTGACCATCTTCGTCGCCACTTTGATCTCAGCCTTGGTAAGGTCAAGTTTTTCACCGACCTTCATACCTATGGCTACTTTACAAACGCCACGGCGCAGGTCTAAAAGACGGATAACGTCAAGTCCCTGCTCTTCTAGTGTGTCCAAGCCGACCACACCGATGTCAGCTGCTTGATGAAAGACGTAAGTCGCTACGTCTTGGTTACGTACTAAAAGAAAACGGAAGTTCTCCGTCTCTAAAATAAGTTTACGATCATCAAAGGCAAAGGTCTCGCCAAATATCGTCTCAAAAATCTCTAAGGTCTCTTTAGCGATGCGCCCTTTAGGCAGTGCAACTGTTAACATCTTTTCTCCATCATCTTTTTCATTCCTTTAAACAGCAGCAGTTCGTCGACTATCGCTTCAGGAAATATTTGTGACAAGGCTTTCGCATTGCCTCCCGTTAAGTAGATCTGCTTGTTATGACGCATTACCTCACTGTAAAGTGTACGCAATATGCCATAGCTGATAGCATCTCGGGAATTTTTTGGCATTTTATCCAAATCAAGCTCAAAATTGAGACTATAATCGAGCCTTGAGGAGATATTACGATAGGTTTCTTGCATCGCCTCAAGTCCAGGGTAGATAAAACCACCCTCAAACGCCCCTCAGTCACCAAGTCTACTGTGATGGCGCTACCGGCATCGATAACAAGTCCCTCTTTTATTGCTTCACACGCCATAATACGGTCAACACCCATGGTCTCATAATAGTCACTCCAGTGTATGCTCGAACGCAGATCGTGCCAATGGCTTAAGTCTGAAAGTTTGGTATCTACCACAGCATTGACACTGATGTAATAGACATCTTCGTCTATGGAAGCAGGATCAAAAGAGGCCACCTCTTTTTTGTACTCAAGGTCTCCCTTTAAAAAGTGATAAGAGGTGTTACCGATGTCGCACAGTGTCAAATGATCTTCCATTTGGCATCTTTAAAGGCTTTAGCTGCTTTTGAGCAGAGCGGTGCATCGATGATAAGGATCTTGTACTTGTAGTTGTGGCCACTGTAGCTCACCAGTTTTTGGTAGATCTCTTCAAACTTTACCACGTCTTTCATCAAGAGACGGCTTTTTTGAGAGACCATAAAAATAGTTGTGTAATAAGCATTGATGTCGGTCGCAGAGAAGATGCGTATTTTGTTGCGTATGCCCAACTCTTTAGGTTGTACTTCTACTAACTTTTTATAGATCTTGCCCTTGGCCTGAAGTTGGTCGATCAATGCTCTCATATACTCTCTTTTTGGTATTTCGTGAATGTGTAACAAATAGGTTCTGCCTTAACAATAGTCTTTTTTAAGTTTGTAATTATAGCTAACAGTTGGTCAAGGTCAATGCTTACTCTGCTTTCCTATGGCGTTTGTCTAGCAATATTGTTAAAAGGAGAACAGGTCTGGTTATAAAAGTTTGCCTTTACTATTCAAAAACCAACTCATATTTGACATTTCTACCGGCTGTGCCTTCTATCTGTTGTAAGTACCCCAAAGAGACAAGTTTTTGTATATCTCTCACAGCGGTCGGTTTGGAAACTTTTGTCATGCTCATATATTTTTTTGTACTGAGTCCTCCTTCAAACTCCCCTTTTGTATACTCCAGGAGTCTGTTTAACACTTTTATTTGTCTGCTGTTTAATACCTCAGAATCAACCTTGTTCCAAAAATTTGCTTTTTGAACAACAATATCAACTTTTTTTAGTCCCAAAACTATTGATGCTTCTAATATCTCAGTATGCCATTTTATCCATTGCGTAAAATCATACGCTTTGTTATAAAGAAGATTTTGAGCATGTTCTAAAGTATTGTAATAATTTTTTTTATCAAGCTGTATCGCTGATGATATGGAAAAATATTGATAGGCTAAAGGCATCTCTTTTGAAAGTATATAATCAGCAATCACTCTAGCAATCCTACCGTTGCCATCATCATAGGGATGTATACTTACAAACCACAGGTGTGCCTTGGCACTCTTTATATATACATTTTCACAACTATGATTGATATACTCAAGCAACCTACTGATATCATCGTCGATACTCTTTGCAGGTACAGCACGATAATGCACTTTTTCTCTACCATAAGCACCAGAGACGACTTCAATGTCGTCATACTCACGAAATGCTCCTACTTTGATCTCATCGAGTAACGAAGTGTACCCTCCTGCAAAAAGTGCACTATGCCATTTGTGCAATCTTTCTACTGTCAGCAACTCATGGTTTGATGTACTATCCAGAAGCAGTGATGTTAGTGCATCCGTATGATGTGTCGAACTGTCCTCACCAAGATCGAAGTTTTTATCCAAGCGTTTTCGTACGGATGAACGGACGCTATCATAATTAAGCAACTCACCCTCTATCGCATTGGTTGCGACAATCTCTTCGGTAAAAGTATCTATGGCTATATTGCTTTCTTTAGCTTTGTCTAAAATAGTGATAAGTGCAGACAGTTGGCCTATCTTTTGCGCTGTAGTATCTACAACATTGATTAAGAGATCTGATTGATAAGGAAACTCTGGATACCTTGCATCTTCCCATAACCATTTTTTCATAGCATATACCCTACTTTGATACGTTTATTTTATATAATCGTATCATAAATTTATACGATTAGCAACTTTATTTGCTTCAAAGTATATAAAAAGTCATTTAACATGCACAGAATAGTACGCGTGAGAGACAGAAAGCTAAGGGGTCTGATGACCCTAACCCTATATAAGAGAAAAGACCAAATATAAATAAGTTAGAAAAAAAGAAGGATTCTCTCAACATCTTCTTTCTAAAATAACATGTCTTTCACAATCAAAGATAGGGAGGATTACATTGAAATAGAGGGTCAGGGTCACCAGACCCCTTTGGCCCTGAACGGCTCCATTTCTTCCAAGCTGCCTATTCGGCAGTTCACTGTTCAGCATGATTCCAGAACCAGCATCGATACTTCCAAGCTGCCTATTCGGCAGTTCACACATCCTCGATGTCCTTGCGATGTCGCTCAAACTTCCAAGCTGCCTATTCGGCAGTTCACACATCCTCGATGTCCTTGCGATGTCGCTCAAACTTCCAAGCTGCCTATTCGGCAGTTCACGGACTTTCAGTATCGTGTCAAGCCTAAAGAGTCTTCCAAGCTGCCTATTCGGCAGTTCACAACTAATAAGTGATGTGTTTAGAGTGTATTTACTTCCAAGCTGCCTATTCGGCAGTTCACGTGTGGCGATGTGGCTCAGTGAAGATCCTGAACTTCCAAGCTGCCTATTCGGCAGTTCACGAGTGTAGATATTATTTTGAATGACGTTAAAGCTTCCAAGCTGCCTATTCGGCAGTTCATTAGACCATCTTGCTGTTCTTTTGCACGAACTTCTTCCAAGCTGCCTATTCGGCAGTTCACTACGCTCCAGTTTTTTGGCCTCGACTTCTTCACTTCCAAGCTGCCTATTCGGCAGTTCACTATCACAGTGCCTTTTTAACAAGCAGATCAAACTTCCAAGCTGCCTATTCGGCAGTTCACATAAGCCGGGTTCTTAAAACGGCTTTACTTTGCTTCCAAGCTGCCTATTCGGCAGTTCACGTCTCTTTCATTACGCTGTAGATTTTTAAATTCTTCCAAGCTGCCTATTCGGCAGTTCACGCACATGGGGTTTCTAATACTGTCACCTCTTTCTTCCAAGCTGCCTATTCGGCAGTTCACAGTCGATCATGGAGTGGCCTCCAACAGTTCTTCTTCCAAGCTGCCTATTCGGCAGTTCACTTGCCCACTCTCTTGAAAAAGTAAAAGACAACCTTCCAAGCTGCCTATTCGGCAGTTCACATCCTCTTTCTGAGAATGGCTTTGATGATTTACTTCCAAGCTGCCTATTCGGCAGTTCACGAGTTGGAAGAGAACATCGGGAAACTGATTTGCTTC
>JALWKG010000027.1 GCA_027081565.1 Helicobacteraceae bacterium | reverse complement strand
GACATCACACCGGTCCATAAAGAGAAACGTCTTCCCTCTGTTCCAAGTGATCGCTACTGTCCAGACTGTGCCATTACTCTAGAGAGTATCGACATAGGAAACAACACCCGTTTTGTGATAGAGAAGTGCCCGGAGTGTTTTGGACTCTTTTTTGATAACGGTGAACTCGACCAACTGCTTGAAGATAGCATTAAAAGTTCTTACTACATCGACCACCATAAACTACATTCACTTCTACAAAACCCCAGACATAAAGACCGTGTCACCTACCGGCACTGTCCTGTCTGTGACCAGTTAATGCAGCGACAAGTCTATAAAGATCGTAGTGGTGTCATTATGGATGTTTGTCTTCATGATGGGGTCTGGCTTGATGCAGGTGAGTTTAAACAGCTCCAAGAGTGGATGGCACTAGGTGGCGCTAGCAATCCCAACCGTCAAGAGATCGATAGACGAGTACTCATGGAAGAGCGTAAAAAACAAAAACGCACAGCACATAACCGTCAAGCCAATAAAGGGCCTAAAAAGACAGAACCGCTGCCGGATCCTTACTTTGATCTTTTATCAATGTTTTTTTAAGTAATTGAAACTGTTACAGAGATCTAATCATAGGTATTTCTTGTCAGTTTGACTTCGTGGACTCCTGCCTTCGCAGGAGTGACGACAACAGCTATACTCGGTACGCTATTAATGATAGTATATATTTGTAAAATTAATTGTAATGTTATAAAAGTGGAAAAAAAGAAGATGTTGACACGGGAAAATGAAAGAAACCCGGTCAAACTTTGAACTTAAGGAGTGTACCTTAGGTAGGAAGCCTAAGGTGAAAATGAAAAACTCAATAATAGTCTCAGAGCCTCTAAATGGGCTCTTAATCACTGAGGTAGTAAAAGTATAGGGTATCTACACTAATCAATTGTAAATATTACTACCGCTTATCCAAGTTTTGAGTGTTATAATGCCACAATGCGATGGCGAGATATTAAAAACAACAAACAGACCCCTACCAAGACGAGCAAACCCCAACTCCACTATGCTGGCTTTTGGTCACGTTTTCTTGCCTTTATTACCGATATATTTATGATCGGTATCCCTATTACTATTATTATTATGATATTTTTCGGTTATGAGCAGATGCATAGTGCTGGATTTACGGATGCCGTGATGCAGACAGAAGCCGCCAAAGCCCATGCCCCTAATCCGTTAGCCTCTATTATCCAGCTTCTACTCTACATCTCTGCCTTTGTACTGTTTTGGAGGTATTCAGGACAGACACCGGGGATGAAGATGGCAGGTATAGAGATCATCGATGCTAAAACTCATAAACGCCCCCATATCTTTCAACTCATAACACGTTTTTTCAGCTATTTTCTCTCTCTTTTTCTGTTTGGCTATCTCTGGGGATTGATGAGAAAAGACAAACGCATGTTGCCAGATCTCATTGCACGTACATCACTTATTTATAAGTCCTAATCCTATATGTCCACTCTTATTGCCGCCTTCTACTTCTTTTACTTCTCTATCGTAGCGATCTATGTTATCTTTTTACCCAAAGTCCTCATCATGGTTGGCTATACCCCTTCAGAGGTAGGCATCATCTTCGCAGCAGGTCCCCTAGTACGGTTTGGTCTTCCTTTTCTCTTTTTAAAAGGAATTAAGCTTGACCTTAAGACCTTTAATGGAGCCCTCTTTTTGTTAATGGCGGCTACCCTCTCCTTTTTTGTCACCCTGGAGAATTTCT
>JALWKG010000026.1 GCA_027081565.1 Helicobacteraceae bacterium | reverse complement strand
CTTTTCCTAATGATGAGAGCTTATTGAAACTGCTGTATGCTGGAATCCGTAATGCTGAGAAGAAATGGACGATGCCCATTAGAAATTGGAGCCTCACCATCTCTCAGCTCAATATTCATTTCAAGGAAAGGTTAGATGGCGCTTTAGGTTTATGATACAATCTTAGGAGAAATTAGGTGTTGACACAGAATTTATTACACTCCCTCGTGTCATTAATGAACGCGAAGCCCGAGCGGCTGCAGGGATCTTGTTTGCAGTAGGTCTTTTAGTCTGAGTAATGCTGTGATGTTGAGTCATGGTGTTGTGACCCGTTTTTTCATCTCTTTTTTTACTTTGGACTTTCTGATCAGGGTGATCAACCCCAGTTTTTCTCCAAGTATGTTGCTTGGTCGTGTTTTTGTACAAAATCAAGAACCTGAGTACGTCGGTGCCGCACAGAAGCGTTTTGCATGGAGTCTAGGTCTTCTCTTAGCACTTCCTATGTTCTATCTGCTGGTGATCCACTGGCAACCCAACCCTCTAAAAGTCTTTATCTGTATTGTCTGTCTGGTACTACTTTTTATGGAGTCGGCGTTCTCTATCTGTTTAGGATGTAAGATCTACAACTGGGTCATGCCTCAAAAAGCGACACACTGTCCTGGTGGAGTGTGTGAGATCCGTAGTAAAGATAAGATCCAGACCTTCTCTTTGGCTCAAAAGCTTATAGTCTTTTTAACTTTGGTCACTATAGTCGCTGCAAGTTATGGCTACATCTACAAGATTGATACCAAGACCCATATAGGTAGGATCGTAGCAGAAGAGTTTATGAGTGAAGCAGACTTTAAAGCGCAACAAGAGGCAGAGTATCAAAAAGCACTGGCTGAATTTGAAGAGGATGACGATGACGATGAATAGCGCCGATTCCCGGCGTTTAAAGCCTAGCTTGCTCCTATATATCAAGATATCTTGATTTATTGCTTTTATTCTGATATAGTATTGAAATAAATTGAGGGGTATGTATGTGGAAAGAATCAGTCGATTATCTAACTGTTGATCTCTTGGGCCTTAGTGGCCGTGTCAACGAGACAATAAACTTCTTTATCTATGACAGTGTCAAGATCATGTTCTTACTGCTGACTATCATCTTTGTTGTCTCCTACCTAAGAACCCATTTCAACACCGAGTATGTACGTGCTCATCTACAGGGTAAGTCGCAGCTTTATGGTAATGTTTTGGCAGCGCTTTTTGGGATCATCACACCATTTTGCTCATGCAGTGCTATTCCTCTTTTTTTAGGGTTTATTCAGGCACGTATTCCTCTAGGTGTCACCTTCTCTTTTCTTATCAGTTCACCGATGAACAATGAAGTGGCCATCGCTCTTTTGTTTGGTCTGTTTGGTTGGAAAGTCACGATCATATATATAGGATTTGGCCTTTTAGTAGCAATTTTAGGTGGTTTTTTCATAGGAAAACTGAATATGGAAAAGTATATTTTGCTTGACGTCAAACCGATGGAAGGTGAACTTGATGAAGTGAAGATTAAACTTACTTTTAAACAGCGTGTTTTAGAGTCTTGGGACTACACGTATGACATCTTAAAAAAGGTGTGGCTCTATGTCCTTATCGGTGTAGGTGTTGGTGCCTTTATACATGGTTATGTTCCTGCAGAGTTCATCGCGACCTATGCCGGTGGTGACAAGTGGTATGGTGTGCCATTGGCAGTACTTATGGGTATCCCGATGTATTCTAACGCTGCGGGTG
>JALWKG010000025.1 GCA_027081565.1 Helicobacteraceae bacterium | reverse complement strand
TGGCAGTTCTAATGCTTTAAGATCAAGTGCACGATAGGTCAGGTCAACATCCAGGTTCTCATCTTGAACCAGTTGTAAAAAACGGCCAATGCCCAAACGGGTCTGATCGTTATCTTCACTTTTCATCTTTTTCATTGGTTTGTTGAAAGCAGCACACAGGTCACGTGCCACACCACGGATACTGAGACAGTCTCCACGGTTTGCAGTCAACTCGATCTCGATCTTAGTGTCACTAAAGTAGCTGTTGTTGCGAAGCTCTTCACCAAGTTTAACCTTGCCAATGCTGCTGTCGATCACCATGATTCCATCTTCAAGTTTGGGAAGACCGATCTCAGTAGATGAGCAGATCATTCCCTCAGAGTCTACACCACGAAGCTTGACTGGTTTGATCTCAAGACCACCAGGCATCTTAGCACCAAGGGTGGCTACTGCAACGGTAATACCTTCACGAACATTAGCGGCACCACATACGATCTGACGTGTCGTTGACCCAAGGTCCACTTGACAGATGTTTAGCTTGTCTGCATCAGGGTGTTTCTCACAAGAGAGCACCTTACCAAAAACGATCTTTTTAGGGACATCATACTCTGTAATACTGTCGACTTCAAGACCAATATTGTTAAAAGTCTTAGCCAACTCTTCTGTAGAGATATCGTCGAGTTTAATCCACTCGTTTAACCAGCTGCGTGTAACGATCATTGAAACTGCTCCAAAAGTCTGACATCGCCTTCAAAAAGTGAACGAAGGTCTCCGATGTGTTGAATAAGCATTGCAAAACGCTCTACGCCAAGTCCAAATGCATAACCGCTGACATCTTCGTAACCCACTGCCTTAAAGACATTAGGATCGACAATACCACAGCCAAGGACCTCTAACCAGCCTGTATGTGAACAGACACGACAGCCATCTCCCTTACAGAAGATACAGCTTATGTCGACTTCTGCAGAAGGTTCGGTAAAGGGGAAAAAACTAGGTCTGAAACGTACTTCAACCTCACCAAACATGTACTTCAAAAAGTCCTCAAGAATAAACTTGAGGTTGGCAAAAGAGACCTTGCCAGCTTCATCGACTACAAGACCCTCTACCTGATGAAACATCGGTGTATGGGTCAGGTCAAGGTCACGTCTGAAAACAGAACCTGGAGCGATCATACGGATCGGTGGTTTAGAGTGCATCATCGTACGGATCTGTACGGGAGAAGTATGGGTACGCAGAAGCATCTCATCTTTAAAATAAAAAGTGTCCTGCATGTCACGTGCCGGGTGGTACTTCGGAAGGTTCAACGCTTCGAAGTTATGAAAGTCGTCTTCGATCATTGGTCCCGTGTTGACCGCAAAGTTCATAGAGACAAAATACTCGACGATTCTATCCATAGTCTGCATTACTGGGTGTAAGGCACCACGTTCTGCTGTCGGAGAGAAAAGAGAGACATCGATCTTCTCCGCTTTCATCGCAGCTTCAAGAGCCTCTGTTGCCAAGACGATCTTGCGCTGGTTAAACAGTTCTGCCATCTTGCCTTTGTGAATGTTCAGGTTCTTTGCAAAGGCTGCTTTCTCTTCGTTAGCCACACTTTTCATCTTGGCAAATTCTGCGGCGAGTACACCTTTTTTACCAAAAACAGCAATACGGATCTCTTCGAGTTTCTCTACCGAGTCCGCTGCTTCAATTTTGTCATACCACTCTGTCAATGGAGTCTCCAATATCGGTCTAAAGAGACGTTTATCATCTCTTCTAACCTCTTTATAATATCGCGTATTTTATCCAAAGAGTTTTAACATAATCTTGAAGCCCTGTTTCATGGGCTTTTATGAGCTTTTGTCAAAGGTATTAATAACTCTGTGATACAATAAGGCAAATCACTTTTAGAGGTAATATATGTGTCTATTTTGTAAAATCGTAAACAAAGAAATCCCTGCGAACATTGAGATGGAAGATGAGAACTTTTTAGCTTTTCACGACATCAACCCTAAGGCTCCTCTTCATATTTTAGTGATTCCTAAACAGCATGTGGACAGTTTTAATGAGGTCTCTGCTGAGACTATGGCAGGCATGACAACTTTTATACAAGAGCTTACTCAACATGTGGGTATTAAAGAGTCTGGGTATCGGTTGATCAGTAATGTGGGTCATAACGGCGGTCAGGAAGTGAAGCATCTTCATTGGCATGTTATCGGTGGTGCAAAATTAACGTTTCCACATCTTACCGATGCGGATCCTAAAGACTTTTTATAATCTATCAACCCCTTGAGACCAAGGGGTAACTTCCTACTAAGTCATCCTACTCTTCTTCTAAAAACTTTGTAAATCTATGTGTTGCAAAAGTTGAATGACATTGAACACAAGAGTTAACCATCTTGAAATAGTTTTTTTGCATTCCTTCTTTATCATTGAATTCAGCAGCATTTGCTAAATCAGATGCCCCACCATGAAGCTCGCTATCAACAACAAAAAACTGTTTAGGCAAGGTTTGGAGTTCTTTAACATTATGTGGTTTTAGACTTTTTGTAAAGACAAAGCTATCTCTGATCTCCCCCGCGATTTCTTGAACTTTTTCATCATTTCCTGCGATCATATTGTAAAGGATCTCATCCATACCTATTTTGATAAAGTTCATTTCAGCCTTAAAAAGGTTACGTGTCTCATCAGAAAGTTTTGTCACCGCGTTACTTGGTGCTGCCATCAACGCACTGGTTAAAAGTATCGTTGTTAGTACTATTTTTTTCATCATCAGCTCCTTACTATGTTGAAGAGACTATAACATCAGAACATTAGCACAATGTTAAAACCAGCTGTCCTACCACGGCACTCATCATCTATTTCAGAGACAATAGTTCATCACCTGGTACTTATTCCAGAAGAAGCAACACTAATAGCCTCAAAATAATCCTGCATCCAGTCATCCAGTTTTCTGTAGGCCTCATATGTAAAAAGGTTACCTTGTGAATGGGCAACTACTAAGACTTTATGACCTGACTGTATACTTTTCTTATAGTTAGCAACCTGTAGCGAAAGATCACTGCTATGTGCGTTTTGTATCAATGTATTGTAGATGTTTCCCACTATGCCGTCAACCACTTCATGTAAAGACAACTTTTGTAACAGAGACTCTATCAAGTCACCTATACCCCATCCGTGAGTGGAGTTGTAGGCTTCGGTTACTTTTCCTATTTTTTTGTCCATCTCCATAGGATTATCATTATAAAATTTAAGTCTAATAGCATCTTCTAATAACACGGTATTGGAAGTGGCATTTTTCTCATTAGTTAATATTACATTAGCAAAATAGACATCCGTTTTTCTTTCATCTATTTCAGAAAAAGAAGCTAAAGGATAGAGTATAAACAGAAATAGAAGTAACAATAATTTCATTGTTTACTTCTTATCATATTTTGAAGTATCAAAGTCACAAAAAGACTTTCTTTCTTGTGCTTTAGGCAGATCATAGCTACCTCCACTCAGTAACCCATCATATTCCCAATAAATATCTTTTCGCTCATTTGTATTAAAATATTTACTATAGACAGAATCGTCTATTCTTTCATCCACTTCTACTAGCACTGGATCTCCGAAATATTTAGCTCCTTTTTGATAATACCAGGCGCAAAACAAAGGCGCATTAACAATCTCTCGAATCTCCCTAGCCTTCTCAGGAGTCTCAAGCACTTGCTTATAAGCCCGTCCTGCCTGCATTGCAATATCAATGTATATAGGATGTTTGTCTTTATAAGTCTCATAGATCCACCGTTCCACATCATCGCGGACCCCATTGTCATTACTGTCAACACCAAGAAGTGTTGCGTTGTTGACAGCCGGGTCTGGTTCAGGCGGCAAAGTATGTCCGTTTATGACAATGACCTCCTGGTCTGGTGTCCAAGTGCTTTTTTCACTTTTGGTATTTTCATCACTACTACACCCTGTTACCAAGACTGTTGCAACTAAAAGCGTTGCTACTAAAAGTAATTTTTGTTTTAACATATTTTTTTCCTATTTTACAATTGTGATATATTAGCTGATAAGTGTTTAGCTTAATGGTATTGGAGATGCTCCTAAGTCACTCTCCCCCTTCTACTAAGCCTTTGATGTAGTCAAACCCTGCAGAGCAGACTGAAACTTCATGTGACCCGTTAAGAAAACGGCTCTGTTTGAGCGTTTAGCGAGTTAGTCGTTTTTAGGGTCTCAAAAAGTGGAAGGATGGAACCTGACAGCTGTCAGGCCGTGACCAAAGGAAATGCCCTTGGGTAAAGCCGTTGCGAGCGATTTTTCTCGTATCTCTTTTTGTCGAGTCAAAAAGAGAAAGGGTTGCAAGGTGAAGTTTTAATGTTCAAAGAAACTGAAGAGCAAAGAGCGACAAGGAGTAGATTCTTAATCGAGTCCGGAGTGGCAAGCAATAAGTACAAAAGCTCCTAGGTCTAGAACCAGCCGGTATCTATCCCGCGGCATTCTTTGTCCACATCAGAAAAAAACTCCAGATAATCCTTATCTTTAGTGCGATTCAAATGTTTGAAATCCTCAAAAGAGTACTCCTTAAAGACCTTGTCATCGAGACAGTCACAATAACTCTGGTTGTGTTCTACGACACAGTCCTTAATCAAGGATACTTTGTCCCTATCCTGCCAACTATAGTACTTGTTATAAAACGGTACTAAAGCCCAAAAGAAAAAACCTATGGTCAAAGCGATATTAAGAAGATATTCACGTTTTTTAGTCTCAAAATAGCGTTTAGTGTCATAAATAATAAAAAGAAGAAAGAGGATTTCTAAGGTAATAGTGAACCAGTCACTTTCGTAAAATGCAAACATGTAAGACCTATGATGTTAAGTTGTTAGTGGTCACACGCAAGAAGCGTGGACTCGAAGAGCTAGCTGTCTCTTAAGAGGGACAACACGCATCAAGATCACCAAGGTCAACATTAGTTCCTTGTCCACTGATCATCTCTTCATTTTCACGAATCGTTTTTCCATTATGAACAATAGTATAAGAGATCTTGGTTGTGTCACGAATCGTGTTGATCGTTGAGCAGTAGGTTTCAACACTGGCCATAACCCAACGCGCCGCCTGATCATCACTGTCAGCATCAGAGTTAAATGTGTAAGTCAAATGCAATGTCTCAAACTTTTTAGGATGATCGTCTGCACGTTTGACTTCACCGTCAACCACAAGGTCAGTGACACTCTTACCTTGGTTTTGTGGCAACATATAGACATCTGTTGCACTACAAGTGATAATACCACTTAGAAAATACTCAATAGGGCTTATCGTCGGACAGTCTATAATAAAACTGCTTTTCGTTGTTGTTGCTTCGAACTTCATCGCCTCTTTATGTGCAATTGAGATTTTCATATGCTTAGACCTTTTATATAGTTTTTAAACAGTTCAACCTGCTCTAGTGTACGTTTGGTAGAGGTACCACCCTCAGAGTTTCTTGCGTTCATCGAATTGCGCAGTGCCAAGAAAGGCATAACATCTTCTTTGATACGATCATCGATCTTCTTTAACTCATCAAAACTCATCGCAGAGACATCGATCCCCATGATCTCAGCACGTGCAACAGCTTTACCAGATATAAAGTGGGTCTCTCTAAAAGGAACACCACAATGTTCTACCAAGTAGTCCGCTAAGTCTGTTGCTGTCAGGTGACCTTTTTGACAAGCACTTTCCATGTTTTCAGGCTTGACTGTCATAGTTTTTAACGCTTCGCGAAGGATCTCCAAAGAGAGTTCAGCAGTATCAATACTGTCAAACACACCCTCTTTATCTTCTTGAGTATCTTTGTTGTAAGCAAGTGGAAGACCCTTCATCACTGTAAGCAGCGAGATAAGGTTACCGTTGACACGTCCTGTTTTACCACGAAGCAGTTCAGGAACATCTGGATTTTTCTTCTGTGGCATGATAGATGAGCCGGTAGAGTAAGCATCAGAGAGCTCAACAAAACCAAACTCATAACTAGACCAGAGAATGATCTCTTCACTCAAACGAGAGATATGCATCATCATCGTTGAGATGTTGAACAAGATCTCCAGTGCAAAGTCACGATCACTTACTGTGTCCAAACAGTTAATGCTTACACTGTCAAAGCCAAGTGCGTCAGCAGTCATCTGACGGTCAATGTTATGCGGAGTACCTGCAAGGGCAGCACAACCTAGGGGTGAAATATTAATACGTTTACGACTCTCTTCAAAACGCTCAATATCACGTTTGAACATCGAAGCATACGCCAACATATGAAAACCAAAGTTAGTAGGCTGCGCATGTTGCAGATGTGTCATTCCCGGGATCAGCGTCTCTGTATGTTTGGAAGCAATATCAACGACCACTTCCATCAATGATTTGATGAGCTGTGCAATCTCTCTGTTTTTACGTACGACATAACGACGGAAGTCAACAGCAACCTGGTCATTACGAGAACGTGCAGTATGGAGTTTACCACCCACTTCACCGATGATCGCTGTAAGACGCTTCTCGATCCCCATGTGTAGATCTTCATCGGAGATCTTCCACTCAAAATCTCCAGCTTCGATCTCACTCATAACCTGAGAAAGACCTTTATGGATCGCATCCAGTTCATCAGTACTCAAGATCCCCTGAGCATGTAACATTGCCGCATGTGCTTGCGAACCTTCTATGTCTTCTCTGTAAAGACGACGATCAAACATAATCGATGCATTAAAATCATCTAAAAGTGAAGCGGAACTTTCGCTAAAACGACCTGACCACATTTTGTCCATATTGGCTCCCTGAGAGGTATACACTGAGGTATACTAAATAATTTTGACATTTTACCCGATTATGTTTAGGTTTTATAATAATTGATAGATTGTTTAAGATATAAAAGAGGAGATGAAGGCAAAGCCTTCACAAAAATGTTACTTTAGTTACACGCAGGAACGTTACCACTGTCTTTAGCATACTCTACCAAGAAGTCTTTTAGGTGTTTGGCACGTTTTCTGTACTTCTTGCTGCCAAAGTACTTATATGACTTTTTGGCCTTAGGATTTTCAAGGTGGAGTTTTGCCAAGCCTTCACCCTTCTTTTTCATCAATTTTTTCCATGTCTTTTTCTTTTTGGAAGCCGCAACTTCAAGACCACCACCATGACACTTACGACACTTCTTGATGTAGACCTTTTGACCTTTATAGACAGCTGCTTCTGCAGAACCTAGACCCAAGACTGTTATAGCAAGAACGTACATTAACAATTTTTTCATACCTAAAAACCTTTAGATGTTTATTATTTATTCATCTTACATTATCAAAAATAATATTACCCTTAACCCTCTGGCTAAAGCGTTACCATGAGGAAAGATTTGATTAGATGTAACTGTTTTTTAATAAGAAAAATTAATAGCTTACAACATTACATACTTAATATTATTTATTGTTACAATTCATACAGATCTTCGAGTACCTCATCCAGATTCCAAAGCCCTTTGGCTTTCAAACCACTGACCACGCTTTGGGTACACGTGACATCATCAGGCCATCGACGTTCAAAACCATCCAAGCTGTTTTTATTGGTACCATCAACATAAACAACACCATCGTATATCCGCAAGTCTCTTTGTGCATCAAGGTTATTGACAACACGCCATGTCAACATGTAAGGATTATCTATGTTATTATTTTTAACATCAACAAATGCAACAATACGAAGGTGTTCTTTAAGATCACGTATCTTTTCAAAAAGAGCAACAACATTCTCTTTTTTATCAATAGTAATTACAGTAATAGGGTTAGGAGTCATCAACATATATTGACGCAATGCTTTGACTTCAGGGATACGCTCCTGAACAAGAGCCAAAAGTGTTTTGTCATCTATAAGTTCAGGTGTCGTCGGTGCAAACTTTAAAGTAGCATCAATCCCTAGTTTACCACCAACAAGGGCCTCTGGACTTGAGTGGTCCAAAGCATCAGTGATCCCTTCAGAAATAAATAACATTTTAGGTGAAAAGCGGTCTAGAACATATTTACTCATGGCAAAATAGTTGTTTAG
>JALWKG010000024.1 GCA_027081565.1 Helicobacteraceae bacterium | reverse complement strand
CCGCCTGTAGGAAAACCATAAACTGATACCTTCTGCTGTATCTCAGGAAGACCATCAAAGTTTAACGGCGTTACTCCCTCAAAAAAAGTATCATCATCAACACTTAAAAGGGCCAAATCGGCCTGATGAGAGACAAACTCCACCTTGGCTTCATAACGTTTGGTCTCGCCATAGCGCTTCACCTCTATAAAGGTCTCATTAGCTACAACATGAGCATTGGTCAAGATGCGATGACCCGCAATAACCGCTCCTGAAGCATGAGAACGCCTGGTACTGCTGTTCCATGGAGTGGTATAGTTTGGGACCTTGGAGACCGTAAAGATCTTGACGATGGCCTCTTTTAGCTCATGGTTCTCAGCAAAGAGTGAGGTAGTAAAAAGAACCAGTGCAAAAAGTACGCTTTTCACTTAGAGAGACATCCACTGTTTGGCAGCATCAAGATCTTTATAGTCAAAAGAGGCGATCTCTGCATTGACAAAATGGTTGGCGATGTTTGCCGTAAAGTCCAAAATGCTAGCATCTGAGACTAAAGCAACTTTTTGTATATGTTTATGATGTTCATTAACAAACTTCATATGCGTGATCATAGAAGAGAAGTCATCCCATCCAGGAAAAGACTCTGTATAAATAATAAGCCCTTTAATCTTGCCGTGTTCAGCGATATAAGGGTCTATCATCTCCGCCAGTTTGGCAAAGTCATCACTGTGGAGTGTCTCAGTCGGTGCCAATATCGCAATACCACGCTCTTTATCAAAATCTACATTTATCATTTTTCTTCCTTTTATTTAGTACGTATCTTATCAAACTACTGTGAATTGAGCAAAGTCTTAAGAGTATTTAGACGTTCAGGTGTTCCTATGTCTCTCCATATCCCTTGGTACAGGCTGCCACTTACTTTTCCCAAAGCTATCGTCTCACGCAAAAGCGGTGCCAATGCAGCCCTGCCATAAGCGCAGTACTCAAAAAGTCTGGGACTGTAATAACCGATGCCAGAAAAGGTATATTTGACATCACCTTCATTTTCAATACCATTCTTCTCAAGCGCAAAGTCACCTTTGGTATTATGATCAGGGTTGTCAACTAAAATAAGATGGGCCAGATCATCTTTAAGATCAAACGTACTATCAAATTCATAATCACACCAGACATCCCCATTAACAACTAAAAAAGGCTTATCTCCCAAAAGAGGGAGTGCCTTGATGATACCACCGGCACTCTCCAAAGCCCCCTCCTCCTGCTCATCTGAGTAGGTGATCTTAATCTTCCACTGCCTTCCATCACCCAGAGCTTCAGGGATCATATGTCCCAAATGGGCGATGTTGATGATGATCTCTTCAAAACCGGCCTTTGCCAGTTTTTCGATATGGTAGACGATCAGAGGCTTATTGTTCACCTCTAAAAGCGGTTTGGGTGTGTGGTCGGTCAAGGGACGCATGCGGTTGCCCAGACCGGCAGCCAATATCATCGCCTTCATGGCAATTCGACTCTCATAAGCAGTTCATGCAGCGCCTGTGTCTCAGGGTATTTGGCAGAGACTTCCAAGGTATATTTGAGTGTTAATGGCAGATCTTTAAGATAGCCATCTTTACCATCACGCAGATAGAGTCGTGCAAAGATACCAAGGACCTTGATGTGTCTCTGCAGTCCCATAAAGTCAAACCAGCGTATAAAGGTCGCATCATCCACATCAGCAGCGACAATGTCTCTAAAAGCCAAGACCAACTGCTCTACCAAAGGTTTTGGAAGTTCTATGTAGAGATCACGAAGCAGAGAGACCAAGTCATAGGTAATGCTCCCGCGCATGGCATCTTGATAGTCGATGACACCTAAAACACCGTCTTCTCGCACCATAATGTTTCGAGAGTGAAAGTCCCTGTGCACAAAGTAACCTTGTGGCTGTTCCAAGACCACATCACTTATCATACTTAAAGACGCTCTAACAAGCTCTTGGTCTTCACTGCTAAGATCAAGAGCAACATACTGTTCTAAAAACCATGTCTGCATCAGCTCCATCTCAAAGGTAAGAAATGCTTTGTCATACAGCGGCAATCCTGCTGCCTCAGCCTGCTGCATCTTTAAGATCTCTTCAAGTGCAAGTGAGTAGAAGTTCAGGTAGTTCTTCTCTTGCAAGATGTCCAAAAGTTGTACACTGCCCAGATCTTCTAAAACCAGAAAACCGGCCTCTAGGTTTGCCATCAAGATACGAGGGGCGTGAACACCCACTGCCAACAGGCGCTCGGTCACATCTACAAAAGGCGCCAGTGAGCTCTTTTCCAAAGAAGCATCCATCACAATATAGTGTTCATCACCCTTTTTAAGACGAAAATAGCGCCTGAAACTGGCATCTTCTGAAGCGACCTCCATACTGAAACTCTTAAAAGGTGTCTCATCCAACCACCGTCTAATCTCTTGCATAAATACCTCCTAAAATACCATTACGTCTCGCCCCGGTCACACTGCTGAGTGCGACCTCTTCTCTATGGACACGTTTATATGCCAACCACGCAAAGATCATCGCCTCCATCTGCTCACTGCTTACACCCAGTGCATCCGTACTTTTCACCGATACACTGCTGTCTGCATTTTGAAGCTGCTGCATCAGGTAGCTGTTATGCACACCTCCACCACAAACCAGAAGTGTCTCTATACCATAACGCTTTACCTCACGAACAATAGAGACTACCGTTAGAGCCAACAGTGTTGCCTGTACATTTTCAGAGGAGACGGCTCTATGACTGCGCAGTATTTTTCCCAACCATAAGATGTTAAAAAGCTCTCGTCCAGTACTTTTAGGGGCCTTTTTTTGAAAGTATGGTTCTGCCAAAAGTTCATCAAGCAAGGCTTGGTCAACTTTTCCGGCTTTTGCCCAGGTTCCGTCTTTGTCAAAGGCAACTTCTTGATGTTTATGGACCCATAAGTCCATCAAAGCATTACCGGGGCCTGTGTCAAAACCGATCAGCTCTTCACCCAAAACCGAAAGGTTTGCCATGCCGCCAATGTTAAGGACACCCGTACGTCCCTTTTCACCACCAAAAAGAAATTGATGAAAGACAGGCGCAAAAGGAGCACCCTGACCGCCAAGTGCGATCTCTTTACTTCTGAAGTCACTGACCACATCGATACCGGTCTCAGCCGCGATCAGGCTTGCATCACCTAACTGTAGAGAGAAAGGGTGTTCTCCTTCAGGGTTGTGCCACAGCGTCTGGCCATGAGAGCCTATGGCCTTCACACTCCCGGGTTTCATATTTTCTTGTTCTAAAAGAGCATTGACTGCATCACTAAAGAGCTGTCCCAGACGTTGGTTTAACGTACCAACCTGCTTCAAGGTCGTCTCACCGTTGATCATCAAAAGGATCTCTTCTTTAAGTTGCGAATCGAAGGGATAGTCCAAGGCTGCTACCAACTTACAACGATTGGTATCAATGGTGCAGAGCGCCACATCCACACTATCCATACTTGTACCCGACATAATCCCGATATAACGTTCTGTCAGTCTCAACATAGGTTTTTTGTTCATGATCTCTCTTCTTTTTTAGCAGTTGCACCCAGCTGCATGATCATAAAAGAGACAACGGTCCCTATAACGATCTGCCAAGCAAAACCAAGGTTATAATCTAACATCGATCCTAAAATATAGGGCTGTAAAAACAGTACAGTCACAAAACCGCCTATCAGCGCATACAGTACTGTTTTTTCACTGCCGCGTTTTGTAAATATAGCCGAAAAATAGACCCCTAAAAGGCCCGAATAGGCAAAAGCCATCACACCTAGAGCAAAACTGAGCAGAGAGACCTCACTGTAACGCTGCCAGTAATAACTGACCATCGCCATGACAGCCAACAAAGCTGCAAAGACCAACACGCCAACACGCGCCGCCTTTACAAAATGGTAGGCACTGACGCTGCTGCGTGCTTCTTTCCATGGCTTATAAAGATCTTCTATGGCCACAGAGCTCATCGCACCTAACACAGAGTTGGTACTCGAAAGCGCTGCAGCGATGGCACCCACCGTCACCAGACCGCGCAGTCCTTCAGGCATCTCATGCAAGATGTAGTACATCAAGATAGTGATCTTTTCACCGGCAAACTGCTGCTCGACCCCGCCAGTGATGCTGGAAAACTCCGGATGGTTGTAAAAAAGATAAAGCAACAGACCTATAAAAAGAAAGATCATCACAACAGGTATGGTCATCAAAACAGAGATGACAATAGCGCGTTCTCCCTCTTTTTTGTCTTTACAGGAAAGTACCCGCTGGGTCATGTCCTGGTCGAGTCCGTAAGCTGCGATGTTGAGCAGGAACCATCCACTCAGAAGTCCCCAGACGTTGAAGTTGTTGGCAGATGAGAAGTCCCAGCTAAAGTTGAACACTTTGAGTTTGTTATCATCATAGAGTGTAGCGATGATCGTTGAAAAGTCCGTATTGAGCGAGCTGTAAAGGTAAAAGAGTACTACCAGAGCGGCTGAGATATAGGTCACGGCCTGAATGATGTCCGAGTAGATCACCGACTTTACGCCACCAAAATAGGTATAGGCCAAAGCACCCACAACTAAAATAACGATTGCCAAAGCTACATGAGAGGCAGCGATGTCCATAAACAAGATCATAGAGATAGCCAAGGCCCCGATGTAAAGACGTGCCCCACTTGCAAACAGTCGTCCCACCAGAAACATAATGCCCGCATTTTTTTTGGCAGAGACTCCATAGCGTGTCTCTAAGAGTTCATACACCGTGACAGCATTAATGGCGTAAAATCGGGGGATCAGGACTTTAGCCACAAAGAGGACACCTAAAAATGCTGAGAGGTAAAACCCCAAAAAGGTCAGGTCATGTTTATAAGCGTACTCCGGCCCACCCAAAAAGGTCGCTGCTGACTGTGTCGTCGCCAAAACTGAGATGGCCACTGCCCACATCGGTACAGCATTGCCACCTACAAAGTAGTCTCGTGAGTTTTCTATCTTCGTCTGACTCAACAAAACAGAGCTTACTAAAAGAACAGCAAAATACAAGCCAAAGACGATCCAGTCTATGGTGGCAAAACTTGACTCCATTGTGCTCCCTAATTTTCTATTCGTTTATTTTATCGCAACAGTCTTATGTATTGAGTCCACTTTATGGGTAGAGCAGGTACTTCTTTCTCATCTGTTTAAATACATCAAGATCTTTTTGCCAACTCGCTCTGATCTCTTGTGCGCTTTTCCCAGAAACAACCTGCTCTCGAAGCAGCGTGTTGCCTGCCAAACGTTCAAAGAATCTGTTTTTCAAAAAGAACTTTTTTTTGTCACCATAGTTTTTATAAGCATCTAAGAGGTACGTTAATGACATCTCTGTATTGCTATGTACCTTTTTGGCATCAAGCTCGCTTAGGTCAACACCATAACACGCTTGGCCTTGGTGTTTAGGGTACTTGGCACCAGGCTTGGGAACAGGGATAAACGAGAATGTTTTTTTAGTGTAAAGTGGCGCGCCATAAAGTTGGAACTGTTTGTCTGTACCACGACCCACAGAGATCTCTGTTCCTTCAAACAGCGCTAATGAAGGGTAAAGTGCGATAGAGAGATCATTAGGCAGGTTTGGTGAAGGTTTGAGAGGGAGATGATAGAAGGTGTCGTGGGTATAGTTTTGTAGTTTCGCAACATGCAAGTCAGCCTTAACACTCCCCTTTAGCCACCCTTCTGCGTTAATCATCAAGGCGTACTCACCAATGGTCATTCCATAAAGGATAGGCACAGGATGCAGTCCTACAAAAGAGCGCTGACTGCTTTGTAACACAGGGCCATCTATACGGCTGGCATTAGGATTTGGACGGTCTAACACTATTACCTGAACATCATTCTCTGCTGCCGCTTCCAAGATGTAGTGTAATGTTGATAGGTAGGTGTAGAAACGTACACCCACATCCTGAATATCAAAAACAATAACATCAATGTCTTTTAGCTCTTCTCTGGTTGGTTTTTTGTGTTTTCCGTACAAAGATACAATAGGCAGACTTGTCTTGACATCCACCCCATCTTTCACTTTTTCACCAGCATCAGCCTGACCTCTAAAGCCGTGTTCCGGTGCAAAGATACGTTTGAGTCTGATATGTTCATCTAACAAAAGGTCAACTAAATGTCTTTGATCAACCATCGAAGATTGGTTGACCACAACCGCCACATTTTTCTCATTAAGCAGTGGTAAGTACTGTTCGATAGCTTGGGCACCTACTCTCACTTCAGAGGCAAAAAGTGATGTCAAAAGTAATACGGTCAAAAAAACTGTTTTCATAAAAGCTCTGTATAATAAATTACTGCTAATTATAGGGTTTTAATCTTAGAAGCTAAAACATTTATATTAATCTTCAACACTTAACTGCCTCTGTCACCATACGTTTTATACTAGTTTATTACACGTGACAAAAAGGAGTATGTTATGCAAGAGATATCCAAGTACCTTAACCTCCATGAAGTGGTGCCAAAACTTCCTGCTGTATTACTGCAATCTATACAAGATGACTGTCTGGAGATCAGAGAAGTCAACACGGAGGCTGAGAAGTTCCAAAGCATTCTGGAACGTTTCAGTGTGCTAAAAGATGCCAAGTATGTCATCTTTTCCAAGTTCATCAAGAAGTGCGAACATCAGCATGAGATGTTCATCTTCCTCAACCACGAGGGTGTTGCCGTCAAGCACATCAGTGGCAGGGAGTTGGCACTGTACGGTATCATCAAGCCCTGCAGCGAGATCAAGATCTCTGAAGAGTTTACCTATCACGAAGCGAGTTAGTCCTTAGTTGTGCTTCATCTTAATACTCTGACAATTGGCTATAATCACAACTATAGTCTATACCCTCAAAAGAGCCAACATTGCCTTCAAACTATTTTACCTATCTTCTTATCTTTGCCATGTTTCTCTGGGGTGCAGGTTGGCCTGCACTGAAGGTCTTGACCTACGAGCTGCCGGTAGAGGTGGTCTCGTTCTGGCGTTTTTTTCTTATGATCTTCGCCTTTTTACCCATACTCTACTTTTTCAAGAAGCCTCTGCGCCTCAACCTCAAGACCCTCTACTATGTCCTGCCAAGTGCCATCTTGAACGTCCTCTTTATGATCTTCGCCTTTTTAGGTGTACAAAAAGGATTTGCAGGCAGCGGCGGTGTCATCATCACCACCCTTTCACCCATCCTGACTTTTATACTGGTCTCTCTGGTCTTTAGAAAACATCCACCCAAGATGCAGATCATAGGACTGATCATCGGTTTTGTAGGGGGCATGGTCATGTTAAAGGTCTCAAACCTGCACTTCAACGGTGCAGAGTTCTACTTTTTTCTCTGCGCCTTAGTCTGGGCCATCCTGACCCTCATCTCTCAACGCTCCCATGCCGTCGTCCACCCCATACACTACAGCTTCTACATCGCTATCGTGGCAACAGTAATCTTCTTTTTCATCGCCCTGCCCCACGACATCTTAGCCGTAACCACTCAGGGACCAAAGTTTTGGGCAGGCCTGCTCTACCTCGCCATCTTCGGCCAAACCATCGCCACTACCATCTTCTTTATAGCCTCAGGGAAGCTGGGCTCAGCACAAGCAAGTTCTTTTATGTTCCTAGTCCCCCTCTTCGCCCTGCTCACCAGTTTCATCCTACTTGGAGAACATGTAGAGACTCACATCCTCATCGGAGGAGGCATCACTATCTTAGGACTTTACCTCATTAACCGTTCACAGCGGAGTTTATAACTTGACTGTAAAAGTATAGATTTAGCAATTTTTTCTTCACTTGCATAACACCCTCCTCATAAAATTAAAAACACACTTTGTGCTTTTAACGGGTTATTCGACAAATCAACATCAAATGTGTTCATTTAACGCCTAAAAAAGTATTAAACGAACATATACAGATTGCCTCCAAACCTGAAAAAAGTGTAAACATATGGCAATGTGACATATATCTAAAAATAAATGAACACTTTTTATGTGATTTAATATGGATATATAGTATTAAAAGGATAATATGTTCGTTGAATAAAGAGTTATATGA
>JALWKG010000023.1 GCA_027081565.1 Helicobacteraceae bacterium | reverse complement strand
GCCCAGTAAAGGTCGGTTCCCTCTTTGAAGATGATGTAGATCTGTGCATTTTCATAGGTAGAGTACCCACGTACTGTCTCGATGTTGGCGATGGCCAGAAACTGAGAGACCAAAGGATACGTCCCCTGATCTTCAATGATCTCTGGAGACTGCCCTGCCCAGTTGACCTGAACGATCACCTGTGGTGGCGAAAGGTCCGGCAGGGCATCAAGAGGCGTGTTCTTCATCGCCCAGTAAGACCCGATGATCAAAAACAGTGTTGCCATCAAGACAAGAAAACGATTTTTGATACTAAATGCGATTAATTTTTCAATCATTATTTATCCTTTAGTACAGACCATTGATCTGTGCATCCGAGTCCATCATAAAGAGGGCATTGTTGACCACCTCATCACCGACATTCACACCACTTTTGATAATGTAAGTGTTGTTGTCCAGCGGGGTTACGTCAACGACCATCGGCTCATACTCACCCTCAAACTCACCCACACCAAAGACATAGAACTGTCCGTTTTTACGGATGACTGCCGTAGTAGGCAGGGTCATGTAGTTCTGTTTTTTATCACTGGAAATGATCGTAGTGTACATACCCGGGAGTAGCGTACCCTTTTTATTGCTTGCTAAAAGACGTAAGGTCGCTGTAGCTTCTTTAGGATCTAAACTAGGGTAGAGTTGTGATCTTTTTGCCTTGAAACTTTTTTCTACTCCTGTTGCTTTTACTGTGAACTCTAGATCCTTTTTGTATTTGTAAAGATCTTGTTGATAGATCTTGGCCTCGACCCAGACCTTGTCAAGGTTCACTACAGTAAAGATCTTCTGTTTGATGTTGAATGAGCCTTTGTTGTTCACACTCTTTTCAAACAGGTAGCCACTTGTTGGTGCATAGAGGTAGGTGTAGTCTTTGGCCTTACCACTCTTTTTAAGGGCATTTATCTCACGTTCTGGAATATCCAAAAGAAGTAACTTCTCTTTAGCACTCGCTACCATCTCAGGATTTGAACGTTTTTTATCATAGTTAATGGCATTGATGTAGTCCTCTTTTGCCTGAAGAACCTCTGGTGAATAGACCTTTGCCAGTTTCTGACCTTTGGCCACTTTTTGAAACTTTTTGTCTGCGTAGAGGGTGATGATGTATCCACCAAAACGTGGCACCACTTCATAGATGCGAGACTCATCCACTTTGACATAACCAAAGTTTTTCATACTGTGGGCACGACTTTCTTCTTTGACTTTAACAGTCTGTACACTAAAAAGCTGCTCTACGGTGGCTTCACTCGCTATTAGAGGTAGCAGCGTTAGCATGATCAATAATAATTTTTTCACTTTGTCTCTCCTGTGAGGGCGTCTAAGGCAGCCTCTGTGGTATGTAGTCTTGTTGTTGCTTTGATGAGCTGTTCATCGAGGGAAAGTTTCTGCTTTAAAAGGTCGATGTAAACAAAAAGGTCTTGTCCATTTTTCACCGAAGCGTTGGTCAACTCAAACATATGTTCTATTTGAGGCATGCTCTCGTCATTTAAGATCATCGCAATGGCGTAAGCATCTTCTATCTGTGCATAAAGTCCACCCAACTGACCTTCAAGATTATGGAGGTAATCTTGGCTCTCAGCACTTTTTGACAAGACGATCTTGCGTGAACTTTCTGTGTTGTCAGACTCACTGCCATAGATAGGCAAGGCCATTCCAAAACTTACATTGAGGTAGTCGTCATATGTTTTTCGGTAGTAATAACCCACTTGAATATAGGGGTCAACAT
>JALWKG010000022.1 GCA_027081565.1 Helicobacteraceae bacterium | reverse complement strand
ACTGGTCCAGCTCTTCTGAAAAGTAAGGGTACTCTTTATAGTCAAGCCCTACATCTGCTTTTGACGTACTATGACTTACGACCTTGTCACTGTCTATAAGATAAAGTTCATAATGACCATCATATATATTGGTGTTTATAGCGTTAGAGAGTTCTACGAGTTCTGCATCACTTGGGTTTACAGAGATCTGTTTTGCAAGCTCATGAAGTTTCTCCAGACTAAGCGCTTCATGGAGATTAAAACGCTGCTGCAAGGTATTGAAGCTGTTAAAAAGGTTGTAGCGTAACTTTAGAGAATCCGTGCGGACATCGTTATGAACTTTTTTGTTGATGTTCTCCTCTAAAAGTGTTCCAAAATAGAGGTGCATTCCAGCCATAATACCCAAAGAGATCAACACTAAAAACAGATTAAACTTTTTTAATGACATTAAAACCTTTCTTAACTACTACTTCAAAAAGAGTCTTTTGTAAATAATAGGCCAATGCATATTAAATCTAACTAAAGAAGACGTTTATTAGGCGCTTTAAAACGACAGTTGGTATCTGAAGTAGTAGGTGTTTTCGAACTGTCCGAATTCGCTCTGTGTTGGGCCATTTTGTAACATGGCACCAAGGGTAAAAGTGTTGTAGTCGTTAAGTGTGTAGGTCAGTGTTGGTGAGACAAAACGCGAGTTATAGGTGTTAAAACTCTCTATATAGGTTAAAGCACCATCTAAAAATATGTTAAAAGCGTAAGAGATGCTTGTACCAAGATAAAAGCTAGAAAGTACCATGTTTGGGGCTATTTCAGAGTTGATATTACTCAAAACAGTAGTGTAGTCAAAGGTTTTAGAGCTGTAATAAGCCTCGCCGATGATCGTAATGCCATTTTCAAAACCATAATCAGCACCAACAATACCCTGGAAAAATTCTTCTGTACGCGCACCCTGCAAGGTCTTGATCGCACTGTTTTTGATGTATGCACCCTCACTTCGTACTTCTACTCCTGTCTCTGCCAAGTTGCCTTCAAGCTCATACCCCACCATCAAGGTCTCGTCAGAACTGAGCACATTAAGCCCCACATCTCCAAACTCCAAAAAAGCTTTGAGTGAAGCGGCATATTTAAAAGAGTGGTCTTTTTTTTGGCTGGCAACCACTCTTAAGTCTGCTGTCTCACTGAGGTGTCTGGTATAGGCTATAGCAGCCACTCCAAAGGTCTCATCGGGTTCCAAGGCGTATGTATTTCTTGGGTTAAAAAGATTGGTAGGATTCCAAAGACGCCCCACTCCCATCGTGATGTTTTGCAGACCTACTGCTATACGGTTATCCTCACCTTCATACCCACCATAAAAACGGTAAAGCTTGGCATAGAGTCTCCCCTCATCATAATCATAGTAAGTCGTTTGTGTTTTAAAAGGGGTGTCCGCTTTGAGTTGCGTGATGTAGGTAAAGTCAGGAGCACTGACGTAATCATGTCCCAAGTAGTTGACCCCATCACCTATAAAAGTCATAAAGTAATTTTCATAGGTGTAGTCTGTCTGTAGACGTAGGCGGTTATAGTTGTAAAGGTAACGGGTGTTGTCATTCGGCGCAAGTGAGCCTTGAGAGATGGTAAAGTTGGTGTTACTCACGCTGTAGTCCAAGTCCGCAACAAGTGTAGATGTGAGTAACAGTGATACAAAGAGCCCTACTTTAATCTTCAACAATCGCTCCATCATTAAGCCTGATAATACGGCGCACACTCTCTATGACATACTCATCATGAGAGGCGAACAAGATGG
>JALWKG010000021.1 GCA_027081565.1 Helicobacteraceae bacterium | reverse complement strand
GAACATACCCTCTCTGACCCTGAACCATTGGTCGCAGTGACAGACTTGGGTGACAACAGTGTTAATTTTACAGTACGTGCCTGGGTTAAGTCGGAAAATTATTGGGGTGCCTATTTTGAGACTATAGAAGAGATCAAAATAGCACTTGACGATGCTGGGATCTCTATCCCTTATCCACAGATGGATGTACATTTTGATAATACGGAGGTAATAAATGAAAAAGTTAGTTAGTGTAATCATCGCTATGGGACTCTCTGCAACACTTTACGCAGCAGATGAAGCTAAAGAGTTTAAAGGACATGCTGAACTGAGTTATGCCAATACTGCTGGTAATACAGACTCTCAAGATGTGGCAGGTAATTTAAAGTTAAATCTACCTTTTAGCAGTAATGAGATTCGTTTTGTAGGTAATGCCCTTTACTCTGACACAACATCATATGATGAAAATGGGACCTATATAGAGGATCTTAGAACGAAAAATCGTTGGGACGCAGAGGCTAACTACGACTATAATTTTAATGAAGTGATCGCTTTTAACTATATTCTTGGAGGCAAGGGTGATGAGTTTTCTACTTTTGTATATCAAGTTTATACGGGTCCAGGTGCCATCGTGACAGCAGTTGAAAATGATGAACATCATCTAAAGTTTCAAGCTAATGTCCTCTACATGTGGGACAAAGTTCGTGAAGATAGTGCAACTATACCTGTAACATCAGGGTATATGCACCGTTATTCGGGCTATCAGGCTTCGATGGACTATATCTATCAATTTACCAAAAATGCAAAGTTTGGACAGTACCTGATGTATCGTAGTGAGTTTGAAGACACTACCAACTACTTTATAAAATCTAAGACATATTTAGAGTCAAAAGTGAGTGATGTGTTTTCTATGGGTATGAGTTATACGGTTGACTATACTAATAATAAAGCTGCGAGTGTACGCTCTTATACAGATGCTGTCTTCTTAGCTTCGTTGATTGCTGATTTTTAAAGATATTTCTAAAATATACAACAGCAAGGCATGATATAATCCCACTTATTTTTTAAGTGGGCCATAATGTTTAAACTCTTTTTTTTGCTGTCTCTTTTCTCCTCTTCGCTTTTTGCTATTGTTAACATCTCCCCAAATGAGGTCGGTCTACGTCCTGGCGTTGCTGGTTATATACAAGCATCGGTCAACAACCAGCGTGGAAACACAGACAAAGACGAGTATAATTTTGCTTCGCGTATCTGTTATGACAACAATCGCAGTTATGTCACCTGGATAGATTTTAATTATGCTTATGGTGAGGCGCAAGGTATTGAAAATGAAAACAAAGCCTATGCCCACTATCGGTTTTTACATAAACTGTTTGTAGAAGATTGGGATTGGGAGATTTTTGTTCAAAACGAGGGTGATGATTTTCGTCAGATCCAGAGACGTCTGTTAGGTGGAGGTGGTGTCAGATGGCGTTTTATCAACAGTCCTGCTTTTGGACGGATCTATCTTGGTTTAGGTGCTTATTATGAGTATTTGAACTATACCACGCCTGCTGCTGTAGATGCTAAAGAGTACAACAGTCGTCTCAATATTTATATGACTTACACTAAAAAGTTTGGAAAAGATGCTCGTATCAGTCTTTCGAGTTATTATCAACCCAAGATCGATGATAGGTATGACTATTACAGTTATAGCGGTGCTTCACTACTCTTTTATATCTATGGTGCTATCTACTTAAAGATGGATGCACACTACACCTATGACAGTCAGCCAGCTATTAAT
>JALWKG010000020.1 GCA_027081565.1 Helicobacteraceae bacterium | reverse complement strand
AAAATATATCTGCAACAACGCATATCCCTATCGCACATGTTGAAAATATATTAAGCAAATCTTACACAAGCTTTCAAAAGCCACAATTTTTTGGCTTCCTCTCTATTTTGGAACGTGAATATAAAATTGATCTTTCCGAGCTCAAGCAGGAGTATCTTTTTACTTTAGCAGAGAAAGAACTTCCAGATGAGAGCAGCTTTGACATTGCAGAGACAGGTTTCAAACTTTTTGAAAACAGCAGCGAGATCTTGAAAAATAGAAAAGTGATCTATGGTGCTGGCGCTGTTGTAAGTATTGTACTTGTGCTGTTCTTGGTATCGTTGATCGACTTTTCATCTTCAGATGAGGCAAAAATAGAGATCAACAATACCGCTATCGATAAAGCAAAAAAGAATTTAAACATCAGACCGGTAGAACGTGCTAATGTCGAAGAACCACTAAGTGATAACACGGTGGAGTCTGCTGAATTTGGTCAAGAAAACCAAACTGTAAAAGAGCAAAATACTACAGATGAAAAAGCTGTTGGTCAAGAGAAAAGCACTATCGCTGACAGTGAACCGATGATGCCCCTTTACTTTCGTATTGTGCCCAAAGGAAAACTTTGGCTAGGGATCATCAATGCAGAGACCCATCGCCGTAGGGTAGAGACTATTACTAAACCGCTTATTTTAGATGCAGAAAAAAGTTGGTTGATCGTTACGGGTTATGGACATCTCGATATGGACTGTGGTGATATAACGACGAAGTTCCGCGAAGACAAAAAACTGCTTATCTTGTACGAAAGTGGTGTCTGTCAAGTGATAGACAAAGAGGAATTTAAAGCACGTAACAGAGGTAAACTGTGGTAAAACAGCTCTTTGCAGTACTCTTTCTTTCACTAAGTTTGTGGGGTGCAGACCATAATACAACTTTAATTGATGATAACACTACAACAGCAATGAGTGAGATCGTTATCGAAAGTGAAGTGAGCGGATCTCAACAAGAGAAGCGTTTACAAACAACTCAAGAGATCCAAGAAGATGTCAAGCCACTAAGCCATAAAGAGATGTTAGATGAAAAGATCATCTCTTATATCGGTGAAGAGTCTTTCGCACGTAACAGAGATTATATTCATATTAATTTTAAAAATGTAAACAGTTTTTATATTAAAGAGAACATCAATGTGGTCAAGGTGGTTGAAACACTGGAAGAGAATGGTCTTTTGCACCTCTTTTTCAAAGAACCCCAGCAGTATGAGATGACCTTTCACTCTACCGGAGACCCCCTCTTCTTTGTAAAACTTATGGGAGATACCCTTCGTGACATCGGTTATTATCGTTATGTCACCAAAGAGGCAACGCAGGACGAAAGTGGTTTTGAGTGGAAAATCTCTTTAGAAGCAGAATATGTGACCGATCCTGTTCTTTTAAGAAAAGAGCTGGATACCCGTGGATGTAAGATCGTAGATATTATTCGTGTTTCTGCTACCGATTGGCACTATGATATAGATACTTCCAAAGCCCACCTAAAAGCCTTTAAACTGCGAAGTGGAGAGGTTAAAAAGTACAAACGTCTTCAGTATGCAAAATGGCTGGATGTCTCTGGTGTAAAGGTGATCAATATTAAAAGTCACCGTGCCAATTTTTGGTACCCATACATCGCATTTTATGACAGCTCTCTGCGTCTGCTGAAGGTGATCAAAAAAGATGAAGAGACCAAGACGCTGAAGTTGACTTTACCTGAAAGTACCCGTTACATCAGTGTGAGTGACCTCTATACAATGAGTA
>JALWKG010000019.1 GCA_027081565.1 Helicobacteraceae bacterium | reverse complement strand
TTTTTGATCTCGAGCGCTTTCTCTTCGCTTACCTTACAGATAGTTGCCATTATTTGCCTTTTTTCGTTAGTAGAACCAAACGGCCGATGATGTTCAGACCGAGAATAAACATAGATAAGATAAAGGCTGCGGCCCAACCAAGGCGCTGCCAATCCTCATAGGGACTTGTTGCATAATTATACATGGTTACAGTAAGCGAAGCCATAGGCTCCATCAGGTCTGTACTCATAAAGTTGTCATTAAATGAGGTGAAGAGCAGGGGTGCTGTCTCACCTGCCACACGCGCTACACCAAGTAAGATACCTGTTAAAATACCCGCTTTGGCACCACGATAAACCACCTGAGTGATAACCTTATACTTCGGAGCACCCAGAGCAAACGCAGCCTCACGGAGTGTTGTAGGAACAAGGTGGAGCATGTCATCAGTGGTACGCAAGATGATCGGCAGCATGATAATGGTCAGTGCCACAATACCTGCCCACGCACTAAAGTGACCCATTGGTACAACCATGACCGCGTAGACAAAAGAGCCCACAACAATACTTGGTGCAGACATCATAATATCTGAGATGTCACGAATGGTCTCTGCCAGTTTTGACTTTTGACCATATTCACTCAAGTAGGTTCCAGCCAAGATCCCAAGTGGTACACCCACAAGTGTCGCTACACCCACAATAATAAGTTGACCGACCAGTGCCTGTTTCAAACCACTCTCTTCGTAACCGGGAGGCGCGCCCTCAAACATAAAGATGTCCCAGTTGATCGCCTCGACACCATTACTCACCAAGACGTAAAGGATCCAAAAAAGAAAAAAGAGACCAATCGCCGCCGAAAGCGTCGAAAGACCCATAACAATACGGTTAATCAAAACCCGTTTTTGTGTGGCTGTCATTATGATCTCCTTTTACGGCGTAAGAAGTAGAACTTCGCCACTGAGATAATAGTAAAACTGATAACCAACAAGATCAACGCAAGCTCAAAGAGACTTGAAAAGTAGAGGTCTGTGTCAGCCTCAGTAAACTCGTTGGCCAGTGTTACCGGAATGGATGTTGCGGGTTTGGTAAGGTCCCAAGAGACTTTGTGGACATTACCCATAACAAAGGTGACTGCCATGGTCTCACCAATAGCACGACCCAGTGCCAAGATAAGCGCACCGATGATCCCTGCCTTAGAGTAAGGGATCACAATGTCTCTGACAACATCCCACTTGGTGCCGCCAAGTGCATATGCGGACTCTTTTAAAATGTCTGGCGTGGTGTTCATCGCATCACGTGTGACCGCTGCCATGAAAGGCAAGATCATAATAGCAAGAACAATACCTGCCGTGAGCATACCAATACCAATGCCCCCAAAGATATCACGAACAATAGGCACAAAGTAGAAGAGACCCCACATACCATAGATAACCGAAGGGATCGCCGCTAGAAGTTCTATGGAGACACCAACCGGTGCCTTTAGTTTTTCATGAGCGATCTCGCTCAGGAAGATCGCAACACCTATCGCTACAGGAACAGCCAAGACCATCGCCAAGAAGGTCGAGATAACCGAACCCATAATGGCTGCAAAAGCACCAAATTTCTCTAAGTTAGGCGCCCATTTGGACTCTGTTACAAAGTCTATACCAAAGGTCTGCATAGAGAGTAGTGACTCTTGAAACAGTACCGTAAAGATCCACGCCGTAATAAACAGCACCGTGATGGCGATGAGACGGGTAGAGTTGGCAAAGATGTTATCTATGATTTTTGTCATCGAACCCACTTCTTTTCATTTTTTAGCCATAGCGATGGCTTTTTAGTAAGCGGATTTTAGAATAGTTTGGTTACAAGAAGGTTACATTTGGCTATAAAGTCCCTAAAACAGGGCTATTAATACACTTCATTTATATACTGTTTTAACCAGAGCAGCGCCTCTTCTTTTGTTGAAAAAAGTGCATCCATCTGTGCTTCGTAAGCTGCATCAAGTATCACTTTAAATTGCTTTGATGGTGTAAGACCCGCCCTAACAAGGTCACGTCCTTGAAGGAGTGCGGGTAACGGTTTTTGCA
Organism: Helicobacteraceae bacterium; assembly: GCA_027081565.1. Lineage (GTDB taxonomy): Bacteria > Campylobacterota > Campylobacteria > Campylobacterales > Sulfurimonadaceae > Sulfonitrofixus. Next base: position 6,059 of record JALWKG010000019.1, on the reverse strand, counting down.
TCACACTAAGCTCTTTCGCGCGTTGTATCAACCACACACCTGCCTCAAACTCACCGCTTCTCGCTTCCAGCGTTGTACGTCCTAAGTAATCGGCTTTTGCAAGAAGTACAAGTTCACTGATATTAACCTGATTGGCAAGCCGACGGATAGCTGCTGCCTTTGCTCCCTGTTTGTAAAACTGCATGGGCTTAAGATGATGTTTTACTAAGGGTAAGATCTTCTCTACAAGAGCTTTTTCATCACTTAAGCGTTCTAAAAAATACTCCGTTAAGGGAACACCTGTGTTTTCATGACCTATCGCTCGGATACGTCCATCTATCTTTTTTGTGGTATTACTCTTTCCTAAGTCATGACAAAGCGCTGCTAACGAGAGGTAGAGGTTCTCTTCTTTATCATCGCTATGGAGCCTGCTCATCACATCCACTACCATCAAGGTGTGTGTCCAAACATCTCCCTCAGGATGATAAATTGGGTCTTGAGGAACTCCTTGTAGTGCCAATAATTCAGGGAAATAAGGCAACATACCAAAAATATCCAAGACCCTAAAACCCTGTGAAGGTCGCCTGCTTTTGAGTAACAGTTTTTTAAACTCCTCAAACACCCGCTCTTTTGGAAGCTCCTCTAGCATTTTCTCTGCCACCATCTTCCGTGCTAATGTGATGAGTGCCTCGGTTGGTTGTAGATCAAACCTGGCTGCAAACTGTACCGCACGGTAAAGGCGTAAGGGGTCTTCGACAAAGGTCTCTGCATCAACAAAAGCAAGTCGTCTTTCACGAAGGTCTTTTTGGCCGTTAAAAGGGTCGAGCAGCTCTTTACTGCTTAGATCATATCCCATGGCATTGAAAGTAAAATCACGACGTGAAGCTGCCTTTTTAAAGCTCAATGAGCCATCCAAGATAACATCAAAACCTTTGTGGCCTTGCGCTACCTTCTGTTCCGTTCTTGGAATCGAGAAGTCAACCTCTATGGCATCTAGCTGCAGTTTTACAACGCCAAAGCTTTTTCCCACCACATTAACCTTGCCAAAAGGTGCGAGGAGTGTTTCCAAGGCTTCTAGATCTTTAATACCAAACAGTTCAATATCAATATCTTTTGAGGGGAGTCCTAGAATAGCATCGCGTACAAAACCACCTACAACAACAGGTCTAAGACCCTTGTCTAGAAGTGTTTTAATGATAGGTAGTAAAGAAGAGGGAAGCTGTATCATCTCTGTATTTTAGCGCAGAAATCCTATTTGCAAGCACCTTTTGTCATCTTCTTCACAGAGAAACCAAACAGAGAGCCTTCCCCCATTTTGCTCTCAATAATCAAAGACGACTCATGCAGTTTCAAGATATAGCTTACGATTGCCAGTCCTAGTCCCATAGAGTTATCCCAGGTGTTTTTATGGACACGATAGAATTTCGAGGCTACCTTATCAAGGTCTGCTTCGCTGATACCCATCCCTTTGTCTATCACCATCAATTTATTGTCAGCCAAGGAGATAATGACATCATCTTCAGAGTATTTCAAAGCATTATCCACAAGATTGGTCAAGACATTGTCCAACATATCTTTGTCCGCCAAGACCATGCACTCTTCACCATGAAACTTGATCTCTCTATCGCGATACTTGGTAGAGAGATTTAGAACAACATCTTCTATAAGATCCACTAAGTTAAACTTCATCAGATGAATACTCAAGTCATTGTTTTCCAACTTGACAGAGAGGGCCAGCCTATCGATCATGTAGGCGATCTTACGCGCATTTGAGAGGATCTTGTCTAAAAACCGTACCCGTATTTTAGGGTTGACGTCGGGATCATCCAAGAGGGTGTCAGCATACCCCATGATAGAAGCAAGAGGATTTTTAAACTCATGCGAGATGGCAGAGAGGATGTCGTTTCGCTGTTTGTTGACCAGACGTAGTTTGGCCGTGTATTTACGCTTCTGTTTGTCACGAGTAGCTAGCTTTTTAGCCAAGTCTTTGAGGTTCAGTGCGATCTGCAAAAACTCTTGAAAATATTCTGTTTTTATCACAGCTTTATAGTTTTTGTTAGAGATCTCACCCAAATAGTCCACAATCTGCTCAATATCATAACGTACACGTTTACTCATCTGATAGGCTGCGATCAGACCTAAGACCATAAAGATCATAAAGATAAAGATAAGACGTGACCATAGGGTATAGAAGTTTGACATAATGGTGTTGAGTGGTGTCGCTAAACGAATATAAATGACCTTGTCATCCACCAAGATCTTCTTGGCAACGTACAGATAGTGCACATGTGTTGTCACTGAGTAGCGGTTATCCACACCCAGACCATCTCGACGCGCCTGCATCACCTCATAACGGTTTGCATGATTTTCCATAATGAACTTGTCACTGTTACTGTCAGCCAAAACCGTGCCATCTTCAGCCACAAAAGTAACCCTGTCCTGTATCGCTGCATGTGTATTTGCCGCAATACGATCAAGGTCACTGATATGAAAAGGCTGCATCTGCATCAGCGTAATACTATGTTCAAGCTGTTCTGTGTTTTCAGAGATGACAAACGATTTTAGGGTGTAGTAACTCACCAAAGAAGAGACGATAAGCGTGGCCATAAACAAACCAACAATATTGGCAAAAAAGAAGTGGTGGAGTTTTAACACAGGGTGTAACCCACCCCACGCACTGTCTTGATGTACTCTTTACTTTTCTCAGCGTCTATCTTCTCTTTTAAGCGGTTAATCGCCACGTTAACCGTGCGGTCTTGATAGATAGCATCTCCGCCCCAGACATGTTCAAGCAGATAGTCACGGTCAAGTACGATGTTTTGGTTGGAGATAAGGGTGTGAAGCAGGTCGAACTCCAGTTTGGTAAGTTCTATATTTTTACCCTCAATAAAAAGTTCACGAGAGCCAAGGTCCAAGGTAATATCTCTATAGACCACTTTACCCTCAGTTTTGTCTTTTTGTGTACGCTTGAGAATGGCTTTAAGACGCAGGATCAACTCTTTCATGTTAAAAGGCTTGGTAATGTAGTCATCACCCCCACGCTCAAAACCCTCTTCTATATCACTCTCTTTGTTTTTTGCCGTCAAGTAGATCACCGGTGTCTCAACACCGACCTCACGCATCTGTCCTACAAACTCGCTCCCCTCCACACCAGGAAGGTTACGGTCCATAATAAGCAGGTCAACCTCTTCTTCTTCTAAAAGTTGGGAGACATTTTTGGTACTTGTAAAGCCCATAGTGTCGAAGCCCTCTTTTTCAAGGTTGTACTCGATAAGTTCTAAAATATCCTCTTCGTCTTCAACGATTACTATAAATGCACCCATCTTTCACCCCTTGATAAAAACTAGTAGACCTTGATCTCTCCACCTTTGGCAGCATACAGAAGAAGGTTAGCAATGTTCACGGCACGGTCACATGCACGCTCTAGCTTACGTAGTGTACCAAGTATACGAACGTACTCAACTGAAAGCTCTTGTTCACCCATGATCTGTGTCATGATCTCTTTTTCTAAAATGCTAAAGAGATCATCATTTTTACTCTCTTCAACCATAACTTTACGATAAAGGTCTTCAACATTACACTCCCCAGGCTTCTTGAAACACTCTTCAATGTAGGTCATCGCGTTTAATGAAGTTGTATGAAGCTTAATAACGATGTCATCAAATGGTGCCAGATTACACTCACCTTCACAGTGTTCACGCATACGTCTGGCATACTTTTTACTGCCTTCAGCAATACGTAGCAATTCATTGGTCAACTTCAAATAAGCAACAAGCATACGAAGTTCCTGCGCCTCTGGACCAAAGAGTGCAAAAGTCTTCACAATTTCATTATCAATCGTGTTTGCTTCTACATCAATTGATTTTAAAATGTTTCGTACTGAATCATACGCAGCATTGTCATGATTTTTGTAAGCATCCAACGTTACTTGGTTCGCTTCAACCACCTGTCCCATAAGCTCTGCAATCAAACTTTGTATCTCTTTGACCTTCTGATCATACTTTGGTAGCATAATGCTCCTTGTCTACTTTTGTTTATATTTTCGATTATTGCCGCGATTGTATCAGGGCTATGTAACAAAATGGTTACAGAGTCTCCACACGCTGTAATCTCTCAGTGTTTTTGTCCAACTATTATGGCACAAAAGGATTCAAAATGCGAAATGGTTTGTTACGAGATCTTGGGAAAAAGAGTGTGAAGGCTTATATGAAGTTTGTTGCTAAGGTACATCGGTACGAGAAGGAATTAAAGAGCAAAAATCAGCCTGAAATTGTTATACAAGACAAAATAAAATAGTTTGTCCATCGTAAGCATTTTTTTAAGTTGGATGAGTTTTCTCTTGTTTAATTACTACCTACGTAGTTTATGTTATGGCAAACCGAACTTTTCTTCTCTGTCGCGTCATAGAAGTAATTTTCGAGAAAAGAAGAGAGACGCTGTTGTTGAGAATAAGAAGCTTATCGTCTAAAGCAGTAGGGTTATCGTTCTTTATATTGTTACCCCTCCCGTTGTTTATGCTGAGTCAAAAAAATCAGCACCAACAGCGCAATGCAGGGAGGTACTGAATGCCGAGTCGTAGAAAGGGAGCAAAGGTGAAGATTTAAAGTTTGAAAAAGTCTAAGAACAAAGAGTAGGCTCCGAATCAGGTTCGGAGTGACGGTTTATAACATCAGAAAAAGAGCATAAAAGAGGTCGTTTTTACGACATAATCCCCTCAATAATAAAGAAAATAGAAGCTGAAAGTACCGCAGCAGCTGGTACCGTGATAACCCATGCAGCCACGATCTTCATAATAGCACTACGCTTCACATACTTAGCTTTCTTAGCACGTTTAAGATGCTTCTTCTCATACTCGATTCTAGCCTCTTCCTCCGCGATCAAAGCCTTCAAAACATCAATGCGTTTACGCTCTTCATCACTCTTGACGCTTTTAGACTTCAGCTCTTTAAGCTCCATCTTGTGTGTCTTCTTCTGCTGCTTGTCTTCTGCCAGCTGCTGCTCTTCAGCCTCGATGCGTTCTTGTTCAGTTGTGTCTGAAAGATACTCTCTTAAAAAACCGACACCGAAGATACCACCGATAGCAATATGAGTAGAACTTACCGGAAGACCCAGTTGTGAAGCGATAATAACTGTAATCGCAGCAGCCATAGCTACTGAATAAGCACGAATCTGATTAAGCTCAGTGATCTCACTACCAACTGTTTTGATAAGTTTGGGACCGTAAAGTGCCAAACCTAAAGAGATACCAATAGCACCAACTAACATCACCCAAATAGGGATAGAAGCTTTAGAAGAGATACCGGCACTTTGAACAGCATCAGCTACTGCAGCTAATGGCCCAATAGCATTTGCTACATCATTGGCACCATGAGCAAAACTCAAAAGTGCTGCTGCAAAGATAAGAGGGATCGTAAACAGTGAGTTGGCATCTTTTGCTGAGTTACTGAGTTTAAGAGAAGCTTTTTTTACCATCGGCTTGACAATGACATAGGTAATGATCGCTGTCACAAAACCTATGACAAGACCTTCTGTCAATGTTGGTTTTTTAGTCATCTCAACAGCAACAGGAGAGATACTGTTGAACGTGTCTACAATACTTGGCCAGATCTTTTTAAGACCCTTCAGTGTCAGGTAGGTCGCAAATGCAAAACTCATCAATGAAACATAAATAGGTACCATCTTGTTCATTGCAGCCAAACGGTCCTCTTTATAGAGGATGCTTTTTTTAATGGTAAAAAGGAAGAGCGCCGCGATAATACCGCCTAAAGCAGGAGAGATGATCCATGAAGCTACGATCTTGCCCATAGTGCCCCACGCAACGATTCCAAAACCTGCAGCAGCAATACCACCACCCATAACACCACCTACAATAGAGTGTGTAGTAGAGACGGGTGCACCTACTTTAGTTGCAATGTTTAACCACATACCACCTGCTAAAAGTGCCGCTGTCATAGCCCAGATAAACTGTGTGACATCTACAAACTGAGAAGGGTCAATGATCCCTTTTTTAATGGTACTGACAACGTCACCACCAGCAATAAGTGCTCCAGAAGCTTCAAAGATCGCTGCTATTAAAATAG
>JALWKG010000018.1 GCA_027081565.1 Helicobacteraceae bacterium | reverse complement strand
GTTTATAGGGATAGAACATCTTAACGATGCCATCGCTTTTTTTCGGGGAGATGATACCAAGGTTGTTCGTCAAGATGCTGCTGAGATCGAACATGCTCACTATAAGGTGGGTAACACCACCTTCTACTTTCAAAAGAGCTATCCCATAGATTTTTTAGACATCAAAGGACAGGAAAATGCAAAACGTGCGGCACTTATCAGCGCAAGTGGTCTGCATAACCTGCTTTTAGAAGGCTCTCCAGGATGTGGTAAATCGATGATCGCCAAGCGTCTACACTACATCTTGCCTCCTGTCACTTCAGATGAACTTCTTGACATTGCCAAACTCGACTCACTCGACGGTGTTGAGCCCCACTTTTCACCTCTGAGACCCTTTCGCTCACCACACCATACCTCTACACCAGCTTCAGTCTTTGGAGGAGGCAGTCATAAAGCACAGATAGGGGAGATTGGTCTGGCACATAATGGTATTTTATTTTTTGATGAACTTCCACATTTTCAAAAGCCAGTTCTTGAGGCACTTAGAGAACCACTTGAAGATAAAAAGATCCGTATCTCACGTGTCAATACCAAGGTGGAGTACCCTACTTCATTTCTCTTTCTAGCTGCCATGAATCCCTGTCCCTGCGGCAACTTACTTAGCAGTACTCAGAATTGCCGCTGTTCAGAACGCGAGATCCAACGTTACAAAAACCGACTCTCCGACCCTTTTTTAGACCGTATTGATCTCTATATACAGATGCAAAACATCAATCCGGATGACAGTGCTTCATACAGTTCAGAGGAACTTCACAAACAGGTACTTTATGCACATAAACAGCAAATAAAAAGAGGTCAAACTTCACTTAACGGTCAGCTGGAAGACAGTGATATCGAAAAGTATTGCCAACTAACCCAAGATGCCCAAAGTATTTTAGAACAGGCTATTTTGCGTTACCAACTCTCTTTTCGGAGCATTAAAAAGATCCAAAAGGTGGCCCGCACCATTGCCGACTTGGATCAAGCTACTGAGATCTCTAAAGATCATCTTCTCGAAGCACTTGGCTATAGAAGGCGGGTCCAATAATCACTAAAGAGCACCTCTAACACATTCACCCTTAGAGTTATAATCTTTCTTCTACTATAATATTACGCCATCAGTTAGTCAGATAGACTCTCTCTTTTATAAAGGTTTATAATGTCACGCAATAACAAATACTCAAAAATTGCCAATTTTGGTCTGACACTTCTTAGTAAAAAGTCTCTCTCCGAAGGTCTTCCTCATATCTCTGCCCATGCCAAGGATGTTATAGGAGCCGAGCGATGTTCTGTCTTTATCTACAGTTCCAAAGAGCATATACTCTGGACCACCATTGCAGATGGGATAGACAAGATCACCATTTCTGCTGACAAAGGCATTGTCGGTCATACCTTAAAGAGCAAAGTACCGGTCATCGTCATTGATGCCCAACGCGATCCCATGTTCCATTCTGAAATTGACGAGAAGAGTGGCTATAAGACTAAAAATATGATCACGGCACCCATCTTTGACTCTGAACGTAATGTCATAGGCGTAATGCAGTTACTTAACAAAGATGCAGGTTTTGATGAAGAAGATATTAAGTTTATGACCTTTTTTGCACATTATGTCAGCGGGTTTATAGAACTTGCAACTCTATACTCACGATAATAACTTAGCCCTTAAGGGCTTCTAACCACACCTTCATCTTTTTCTCATAACCAATAGCTTTCAAGTCCACAAAATGCAGTGGTTCAGAAAGATACTCCTGCGCTAC
>JALWKG010000017.1 GCA_027081565.1 Helicobacteraceae bacterium | reverse complement strand
ACCGTCACACCTGAAGCCACCACAACCTACAGCTACCTCTTTGCCAACAAAGTAGGAAGCATCACCCAAGGAAGTGAAAGCTTCAGCTTCACCTACGATGGGACGTTAGTCACAGCGATAAGTCAAAAAAAGGGGACAGGCAACTTTAAAACAAACATAACGCTTTGTATCAAATAGAAACATAAGAAAAACACGCTAAAATAAACTATGTCACATAACCCAAGAGTCACAGTAAAAACCACAACAGCAAGCTACACACTAGATGATAACCTAGTAGTCTACGGAGACAATACATATAGTTATGATGCTGACGGTTACTTACAAACCAAAACCACACCTGAAGGCACAACAACTTACAGTTACGGAACTATGGGAGAACTGTTAAGCGTAACAACTCCTACTAAGACCATAAGCTACAAACACAACGCAAACAACCAAAGAGTAGCCAAGCTAGTAAATGGAACAGTAACAGAAAAGTACCTTTGGGCAAATCTTACAACCTTACTAGCTATCTATGATGCTAATGATAATCTTGTTCAGAGATTTGAGTATGCTGATAGTAGAATGCCAGTAGCTATGACAAGTAACGGTCAAAAGTATTACTTGCATTATGACCAAGTGGGTAGCCTTAGAGCTATTACGGATGACTCGCATAACATCGTTAAAGAGATAGTTTATGATACATTTGGCAATATACTCTCAGACTCTAACCCAACACTCAAAGTACCGTTTGGGTTTGCTGGTGGGTTGTATGACTCTGACACTAAGCTGACTAGATTTGGTTACCGTGACTATGATGCTTATACTGGTAAGTGGACGGCTAAAGACCCTATTGGGTTTAGTGGTGGGGACTCTAATTTGTATGGGTATGTGTTGGGGGATCCTGTTGGGTTTGTGGATCCAGAGGGAAAAAATCCTTTACTTATTATTCCCCTTGTTCTTATTTTAACCGATACATATCTGAATGCTCCAACAGATGAAAATGAAGTCTATGACGGCTTGACTCCTATGAATGAGCTGGGATTATGTTTAGTTGGACCGAAGTTTTTAAAAGATACTAGACCTAAAAACGGTTTTCATCATGGACCACATCATAATTTTGGAACGAAAAAAAATCCTGCATGGAGAGATCATATTCAATTTCAAACTCATAATCTTAGCGGTATGAAAACGCCACCAATTAGAATTCCATTTGGAACAAAGTACCCATTAAAATATGGAAAATATCCTAAATAAAGGCAAATAATAAAGAATGGAAGAAATAAAAGATATATGTATGAATATTGAAAGACATATTCCTATGAACAGGATTGATGGAGTTTTTGCAGGAAATAAAGATAGTCTCTATAAGATGATAAGTAAAAAAGTCAAAATTGGATGGTATATCTTTCTTGTCGGGGATATAAATGGTATTTTTGGTAATTTTATAAAAATTGAAGAATATAAATATATTGCAAATATATCAAAAGAATGGAAAGATAACTTTCTAAATATCATAAATAGTTCTGATATAGAGGTGCTATATATTTTAGATGAAAACTATATACCGATGATTTTAATTGAAGATTTTCCAGAAGATATTACAATTAATACTGATATGGCATGAGAAGTAGAGGCAAGTAGAGGTGTCAAGTAGAGGTGTCAAAAGTAGAAAGTAGAGGTGTCACAGTAAAGGTGTCAGTCGCCACCTTAAAAATAACATAACAATGATACCAATAGTAACATAAAAGTACTCAGCTAATCCATAGTAATTACCTTAGTACTTTTGAATGGTTT
>JALWKG010000016.1 GCA_027081565.1 Helicobacteraceae bacterium | reverse complement strand
TTTCTGATGTGGTTGGAGAACTTATCCATTCAACATGGCAAAAGCATCGTCAACACTCCCGGCCTTTTCGGCTACAAAGAGATAGACGGCAGCGTTGAGTTTGGCCAGTTTTAGGTACTCGTTGGAGGGCTCTGTCAGTTTTTGAAGAGAGTCTTCAAGGGTGATGTCGTCCCATGACTTGTTGTAGTGTATGCCGTAATGCTCGGGGTCGATGATGAACTCTTCGACTTCACCCTCTTTGGCGATCCACAGACGCCCTTTGCTGAAAAGCTCCGGTGTTCCTTCATTACCCTGTATAAGTGCAAAACGTTTGTAACGGTCCCCGAAGATGTCAACATACTTTTTGACATAAGGCTTGTGAAAGACACCGGTAATGGCGTAATCGCTCTCGGCGATGCGGGGCAGTTTCTCTATGGTCGTCAGACCTGTTCTCAGCCCCAGTCTCTGGCGGATGGTCGTGAGTTCATGAAGCTCTGGAAACCATTTTTTACGGTCAAAGTAGTGGATGTTCCCATCAAGCTTGAGTGCTGTGGCAATGTCTTTGATGGTGATACCGTTTTTGGCTGGGAGCAGCTCATCTCCGGTAAGCACAAGGTTAAGGTCGCTCTTTTGCAACTCTTTGGCGATGAGCGGAAAGATGTAGGGGTTTTTAGCTTTGCCGTCAAAAGGGTAGCCCAGTTCTATGGAGTTTTCTATCTTTTTATGCTGCATCTTGGCATCACAGGCATGGATGGCCCCCATAAACTCATCTTTTGTCTCAGGCTTGAGTCGCCAACCCAGTAAAAAAGCAGCAATCTGCTCAGGATGGACAGACTGCTCAAGCATCTGCGTCATCATGTCTTGAGCCTCTGCAAGGGTGAGGTCTCGGTTGCTTTTAGGGCCGGTACCGACGGCATGTATGTAGGTGTGAAAGTCCATAGTGTCTCTTTAAAATAGTATTGGCTGAGTGTAACGAAATAGTGATAATCAAGGGCTTGACTTATGTCATGAACCAACCTGTCATACTCTTATGTATAAAAAAAGGTGTGATTTTTCTATACTTAGAATCTAACCAGTAAGTAAGTAAACTATACAGGTGTGAGACTATAGGTAGTTATTCTTGACACGTGTCATAGAAACTGTAGTAAATTTCTTCTAAAATAAGATGAAGTAATTAAAGAAAGGAATAAATATGTCTCAGGTTGTTCTCATCACCGGTGCCAGTTCTGGTATCGGAAAAGCATCTACGCTATTGTTGACAGAGAGAGGCTATATCGTCTATGCCGGGACACGAACACCTGAAAAATTTGACACAGATACTAAAAACCTGCACGTTATACAACTTGATATTACAGATAACAAAAGTATTGAGAGTGCCGTAAAAAATATATATAAAGAGCAGGGCAGGATAGATGTCTTGGTGAACAATGCCGGTTATGGGCTGGTCTCTACAGTGGAAGATGTGAGTGAGGAGGAGATGTTTAACCAGTTTAACGTCAATGTCTTTGGTGTGTTCCGTGTATGCAAAGAGGTTATTCCTCTGATGCGAGAGAATAACTCCGGTGTCATCATCAACGTCAGCTCATTTCTTGGAAAGATCGGACTTCCTCTCTTGACCTTTTACAACGCAAGCAAGTATGCAGTCGAAGGTATAACAGACTCGCTTCGATATGAATTGAAAGATTTTAACATCAGAGTCCACTCTATCATGCCGGGCTTTTTCAGTACCAACTTTGCCAAAGACAATCTTGTTACAAACGCTGCTACTTTTGATGAAGCTTCTCCGTATGCCCATCTGGTCTCCAATCTCGCTCCCAATATCGTTGAACAGATAAATGAAGGAAATGATGCGAGTGAGGCTGCTGAACTTATGATCAAGATGATAGAAGACGAAGGCGCTCTTGCACGCGAGACCGTGGGAGATAAAGCACGACAATTCATCCCTATGCGACGAGAGTTGAGTGATGAAGATTTTGAGCGAAGAGTGAGAGAGTATTACAGGTTAAATGAATAGTTTCTTTTTTAATATTACCGATAGGCGTTACAAGGTCAGAGAGCTGTTTAAGAAAAAAGATGAACATGTTACACGTGTTGACATCTCCAATGGTCTGGTCTTTTTTGATGTGGCACTCTCATTGGATGAGGACAAAGTCATTGAGGTGAAAAACCTGGACAGGATGAACTTTATTGTTGCGGTGCGTCAGGGCAGGTGCCAGATAGAGGATAAAACAGATACTAATATAGTGACACTGCATGAAAATAATACCTATCTTTTTGCCTCGTCGCGGCAAGACCTGAAGATCACGATCGAGAAGTCAAAAAGGACAGAGGTCTTTATACTTTTTGTCGCAGACTTTTTTATAAAAAGATACCTGAGTGATAATGCGTATGAACCTATAAACTTCTTGTACCAAAAGCTGCAGGGAGAGGTACATCTTGAACTTGTAAATGAGACACCGACAGATGCCTTGAGCCTTTACCTTATAGATAAGATCGTTTATGCAAAAGACAGTGAGAAGATGAACAGTATTATCAGTGAACATCGTGCTATTGAATATATGATACACCGGTTTTCTCTTTTGGAACATATTGATGAAAATGCATTTACTTCAGAAGAGATAGAGATCGCAAGTCATGCAAAACAGATTATTTTACAGAACTATAAGACCCCGCCAACCATTAAAGAACTTGCACATCTCTGTGCTACCAATGATTTTAAACTCAAAAAGTATTTTAAAAAAGTCCATAAAACAACGATTTACGGATATGTTCAAAAACTTCGTCTGGAAAAAGCGAACTTGCTGCTTCGAGAAAAGTTTCTTAGTGTCAAAGAGATAGCAACAGAGGTCGGTTATAAACATCAGGGGCACTTCAGTGCTATCTTTTTTAAAACCTATGGTGTTTACCCAAAAGATCTGAAAACATCCGTTTAGCGCCAGATAAAAATCCCTTTAGTGATAAAAGAACTGTATAAATACTAGTGCTTAATAGTATTATATTGATATAAAATAGTTTAAAAGGGATTGGCTGTCAAAAGTAGTTCTAATCACTTGATTGACAGTTATATGATTTAAGGAGCCAGTATGAAATATATATTGATTTTAATGTTAGGTTTAATGTCCGTTTATGCTCAGAGTCCACAAGAACTAAGAGAAAAAGCACTCTCAAAAGGGATGATGTCTATGCCTCTGGATTTTGAGCGTTTAAAGTCAGTGGTAGATGATTCTTTAAATCCGATGATAGCAGAAAAAATCGCATTGGGAAAAGCATTGTTCAATGATAAAAATCTATCTAAAGACAGAACCCTTTCCTGTGCAAGTTGTCATGATTTGAAAAAGGGCGGTGTGGATGGTAAACCGACGGCTATTGGTTACCATAAACTGGCGAATCCTGCACACCTTAACTCTCCTACTGTACTTAACACAGCCTACTCCAAACACTTCTTTTGGGATGGTCGTGTGAGTACCTTGCGAGAGCAGGCACAGGGACCTACGGTGGCTCCTTTTGAGATGGCCTCATCTGCTGAACTTATAGAAGAGCGTATGAATGAAAACGAAGAGTATATCAGACTTTTCAATAAACTTTTTTCTGGTAAGAGAACCGTCACATTTGGCAATATGGCTAAGGCGATAGAAGTATATGAAAAGACTTTGATTACTCGTGGTGATTTCGACCGTTTTATGGATGGTGATGATAAGGCTATGAGTAAAGAGGCTCAGACAGGTCTGAATATGTTTATTGATATCGGTTGTAAAGGGTGTCATTTTGGACCTGCTATTGGTGGTCAAAAGATCCAGAAATTTCCATTGCGTGACTATAATAGTTGGCTGGATATCACCTTCAGTTACGATGAAAAGACCAATACACGGGGTATCGCTGATATGGGGTTGAACTTTGAGATGTATCATCCCTATCCGTTCAAAAATACTGGTGATTTTATGGGTAAAGACGGGAACCAGCTTTTTCGTGTCCCCATTCTTCGAAACATTGCTAAAACAGGACCCTATTTTCATAATGGTGTGATCAAAGACCTACGCGAGGCGCTCTTCTTAATGGGACGACACCAAGTGGGAGTGGATATGACTGAGAAGCAGTTAGATTATATGGAAGCGTTTATGAAGTCTCTTAGTGGCGAACTTGTAGACTATAATTTGAGCCAATGAAAAGATACCTACTTTTTTTACTTCTACCCTATGTTCTGCTTGCAGAACATGTTATGTGGCAAAGTGATTATGAGAAGGCTCGTGTTCAAGCACTTCAAGAGAACAAAGGCATTATGGTCTTCTTGATCGAAAAAGAGTGTCTACAATGTACAAAGATGTTACAAACAACCTTTATCAACCAAGCCTATATAGCAAAGATCAATGAAGTGTATGTGCCTGTTCTAATCACTAAAGATCAACAAAGTAGCTACCCCATTGAGATGCTTTATACTGTAGAGTACCCCACGACATTTTTTTTAACATCAAGAGAAGGGTATGAGCGTGAAGCGTTACGAGGTTATGCCACTCCTGAGATGTTTAAAAACTATCTGCAAAAGTGATGTAGTAAGTGCATGACTTAGTGGTGCGTGTCCTCTTTAGATAACTCATCATTAATATATTGCAAGAAGTCACCAGCATTGATATTGCCGCTTTCATCTCTGACTATGACTTTGTCGTCGTCAAATGTAATGGTAGCACTTGCAGAGTCATCACCGTCGATCTTTTCAGCGATGACCGCGTTAGATTTGAATTCGGTGATCTTCCAACCGTGTGCTTCACCTACTTTATTAATGGCTTCTTGAATACTTTTGTTACTGTGGTGACCGTTTAGTGTTAACTCAACACCGCCACTCATAGAGTCTTCAGCAGTCTGGACATTAGAGCTACAGGCTGTAAGTAAAAACATGGAAAGTGTCGTTGCTATGGTCATTGTTACTAGTTTTTTCATTTTTTCCCTTTTTCTTGATGTGTGTCATCACGATAAAAACGTTCAATGATATAATAATTAACGTCGATATGATTTGATATATCTCAACAAAAGAGTTCTAATGACAACACTTGATTTTGTAATGATCTTGGTTTACACCTTTCCGATGTTCCTGTTTTCGATTGCTCCGGCACTGAAACTGGGTGATTATTTAGAGGCAAACTATGGACTCTCTGAAGAGAACAAACGCCGTGTTATGATTATTGGCACTCTAGTCGTCTCTCTCTCTTTGGCAACTTTTTTACAGTTTGTACCTATCTATTAGGAGGTCATGGTGCGTTATTTACTCTTATTTTCCATCTTTTTAACACTGGCTATCGCAGCACCTGTTGATGAAGCATTAGATGCTTTTAAGGCGCAGCAGTATGAAAAAGCTATTAGACTTTATAAACAAGAAGCAGAACATAACAACACGAAGGCTCAACGGGCTATGAGCTATCTCTGTTTTAATGGTATGGGAACAAAAAAAAGTGATGAACGTGGATTTTACTGGCTTAGCAGGGCAGCATATAATTTTGATGTAGAAGCACAATATGACCTTGGCATGATGTATTTGAGCGGTGAACATAGTGCACCCAACATGAAGCAAGCGATGTTTTGGCTAGAACGTGCAGCAGACCAGCAACATCCACAAGCACAGTACAATTTGGCTTTGATGTATTATCGTGGTGACGGGGTAGATATTAATGCTTCTAAGACAGCTCTCTATTTAGAAAAAGCAGCACTTAACGGTGATGAAAAGTCTCAAAAGATTGTGGGACGCATCTATATGCAACTGGTTAAGTTTGACAAGGCAATCCCTTGGCTGAAGAAAAATGCAAAAGAGGGTGATATTGAGGCAGCTTACTTTTTAGGTGAGATCTACTGCTCTCAAGCTGATTATAAAAATGCCAAACCGTGGCTAGAGACAGCTATCTCTTCAGGTTATGAAAATGCTAAGGGATTAGAAGCTACTTGTAAGCAGTAACTTTCCATTGGTATTATTTAATGAATTTTCTATAGTTTGATAGTTTGACCTTGCGGACTCTTGTCTGCATCGGAGCGGTGAAAATAGTTGTTGTAGCTGTTCTTATTGAAAACTACTGCCCAAACCAGTGGAGTTGTTCACGTAGTTTGACGACCTGACCTACAATGATAAGTGCAGG
Source organism: Helicobacteraceae bacterium (assembly GCA_027081565.1). GTDB lineage: Bacteria > Campylobacterota > Campylobacteria > Campylobacterales > Sulfurimonadaceae > Sulfonitrofixus. The sequence continues at coordinate 2,053 of JALWKG010000016.1, read as the reverse complement.
GGTTGGGACGCCTTTCGCTTTTTCTACGATGTCAGAGAGTGTACCAACGACGACGGTTTGATCAGGTGTTGTTCCTCTTGAGATGACAGCGCATGGATAGTCTGCTGGTTTACCGATCTCCATCAGTTTTTTACTGATCTTAGAGAGGTTGTGCAGTCCCATTAAAAAGATGATAGTGTCATCGGTCTTAAAGTTGTCCCAAGGGATCTGTGAAGTCTCTTTATTTGGTGACTCATGTCCTGTGACCACTCTAAAAGAGACGGCAACTCCACGATGGGTCACGGGAATGCCTGCATAGGCTGGAGCACTGATAGCAGAGGTAATACCGGGAATGATCTCAAAACCTACATTACGCTCATACAGGTAGGCTGCCTCTTCACCACCACGTCCAAAAACAAAGGGGTCACCACCTTTAAGACGTACTACATTTTCATACTTTAGAGCGTTTTGGTAGATGGTCTCGTTGATCTCATCTTGGGGCATGATGTGTCGGCCATCTTCTTTGCCTACATAGACAAACTCACAACCGTTTTTAGCCTCTTTGAGGATGTCTGGGTTGGCAAGACGGTCGTAGATGATGACATCGGCCTCTTTAACCACACGAAATGCTTTCATAGTCAGTAGTTCGATGTCTCCAGGGCCTGCGCCTGTTAAGTATACGTGTCCCATTATTTTGCTTCCTCATATAAAAAGATACCTGATGGTTTTTTGATGTTAAAGATCTCTCGTGACAAATACCACTCTTTAGTGTTTAAAACTGCAACGGTGTTAGCATCGTTGACGGAGACATATAGACTTGGTCTGACTTTGGACCATCTGACGTGCAACACTTTACCGTCAAACTTGAAACGTTTAATTATTTTGAGTGTTTTTGTGTCAATGATCTGAATAACTGGGAACTTTTCACCGCTGAAGGTGACGGCCAGGTACTTTTTGTCTGGAGAAAGGGCAGAGAAGACAGGAAGTCCTTCTGTTTCAATGCTCTTCACAAACTTAAAGTCCGGTGTATAAACCAAAACCTTGTTGTCTCCCACTGCCGGGATAAAGACGTAGCCGCCACCAATACTCCAAAAACCAAAGTGTGGTACTTTAAGCACCGGTTGTCTGTCGCCTAAAAGGATATCGATCTTAGTGTAAGTCATCTTGTTAAGGTCGATAACCCCAAAGAATTTACTCTGAAAAAAACCAACGATGTAGTTATTATCTTTGATCATTGCGTCAAAAGGCATAATACCAACATCTTTAAACTCTTTGTAGATGACAAACTTTGGCAGTCCTTTACCATAGTTGGTGTCTTTTAAGATGGTGAGTTTGTCGTTGTCCATCTGGGCAAAGATAAGGTACTCTTTATAGTTTTTGATCCCCACATTTTTAGAACCTGTCTCAAACGACTGTAGAGGATTAAGGTCACGGTCGAGGATATCTACACTTTTTTTAGCGTAGTTGGCAACGGCTAAATAGTTTTTAGTAATAGTAAAACCTATGGCACTGTCACTTGTTTTGAGCTCTTTAACCTTCACCTCTTTTTCAGGGTCAAACTTCATGATCCAACCATCACGACTGATGACATAACCATCTTTTCCTTCGAACTTGACTACACCATGGTTCATGTTGTGCATACCTGTCATGTGGCCTTTAGGCAGACCATGATCGATAACGGCAAGTGAACTGCTTTCTCTCTCTACAACAAAGACCTTTTCATTGGTGTTGAGTGACGAGAGCACAGGGTTAAGGTTCTGAGCTGAGAGTGTCAAAGAGGAGACACTCGTGATAAGGGCAGTTAGTAATAGCTTATTAAACATTTTTAGGTTCTCTCTCTTCTTGGGTTAAATAACATGATGGATCCTCACTCCAAAGATCTCCGGTTATAGCGTAAGCACGAGCACGTGAACCGCCGTTACAGATGTCGATCTGCTCACAGGTCGCGCAGATACCGCTGATCTGTTTTCTAGGGTGGATGCGCAGTTGCTCAAGCAGTTCGCCTCCTTGCCATACTTCACCAAAGTCTTGTTTGATGATATTACCTATGGTCAGTGGAAAGAACGGGTCAGGG
>JALWKG010000015.1 GCA_027081565.1 Helicobacteraceae bacterium | reverse complement strand
GCACAAGATGAGACACAACCTCTTTTAGAACGTCTGAAATTTCTGGCCATCTACGGAACCAACCTGGATGAGTTTTATATGATCCGCGTGGCAGGACTTAAAAAACTCTTCTCTGCCGGTGTCATGGTCTCTGGCGCAGACCGCCTTACACCTCTCCAACAGCTTCGTGAGATCCGCAAGTATCTTCACCAAGAGTTACAGGTAGTTGAGTATACACTCTCAGATATCTTCAAAAAACTGGAAAAAGAGGGAATTTCACTAAAAAGTTATGATGAAGTCAACCAACAGCAAAAGTACCAACTCAACCGTTACTTCATGGAACAGATCTATCCCGTAATTGTTCCTATTGCGGTAGATGCGACCCACCCTTTTCCACACCTCAACAACCTCAGTTTTGGTATGATCGTAAAACTCCAAGACCTTGAAAACGAGACCATAGAACGTAATGGTCTGGTGCGGATACCTCGTGTTCTTCCCCGTTTTGTAGAGCTGGAAGATGGCTATTATATACCTATAGAGAGTGTTGTTGCTGAACATATTGGAGAGCTTTTCCCTGGCTATAAACTCCAAAATCAGATCCCTTTCAGAGTCACACGTAATGCAGACATCACCATTGAGGAGGAAGAGGCTGATGACTTTATGGAGATTCTTGAAGAGGGACTTCGCCTACGTAAAAAGGGAGAATTGGTGCGTCTTGAACTCGGTCAAGAGAGCAACCCTGACCTGCTTAACTTCTTTAACCGTCATACCAATGTCTTTAAAGATGACATCTACCGTTTCAACACCATATTAAACCTTGGAAGTCTCTGGCAGATCGTGGGCAACAAACATTTTGCCCATCTTACTGCAACACCGTTCAAACCACGTCTCATACCACCCTTTGATACCACTGAGAACATCTTTAACATCATCGACAAACAAGATGCTCTCATGTATCATCCCTATGAAAGTTTCGAACCCGTGGTCAAGCTGATCCAAAATGCAGCTAAAGATCCTGATGTGGTCTCTATCAAGATGACCCTTTATCGTTCGGGTACCAATTCTCCTATCGTTAATGCTTTGATGCAAGCCGCTGAATCAGGCAAACAGGTCACAACGATGGTCGAGCTTAAAGCACGTTTTGATGAAGAGAACAACCTTATATGGGCAAAAGCTTTGGAAAGTGCCGGGGCTCATGTTATCTACGGGATCCCAGGTTTTAAAGTCCATGCAAAAGCGACACTGATCACCCGTCGTGTTGATGGCAAGCTCAAGCAGTATGCCCACTTAGCTACCGGTAACTACAACCCTCAAACGGCCAAGATCTATACCGACGTCTCTTATATGACCTGCAAAGAGGAGATCACGAGTGATCTGACCCGTTTTTTCCACTTTTTAACAGGCTTTAGTAAAAAAGGGAAGTTGAACAAACTCTACATGTCCCCTACCCAGATCAAACCAAAGATCCTCTCTATGATCCAGGTTGAGGCCAAAAAGGGAGCAGAAGGGCATATCATTGCCAAGGTCAACTCACTGGTAGACGATGATGTCATCCGAGGCCTTTATAAAGCATCACAAGCCGGAACCAAGATCGACCTTATAGTCCGTGGTATCTGCTGTCTCAAACCAGGTATTGAGGGACTTAGCGAAAACATTCGTGTCATCTCTATCATCGGTAAGTACTTAGAACACGCCCGTGTCTTCTACTTTAAACATGCCACGCCACAACTCTACATCTCAAGTGCAGACTGGATGCCACGTAACCTGGTACGCCGTATTGAACTGCTCACTGGGATCGATGATCCAAAAAGTGCTGAAAAGCTGCTCCACATGCTGCAGCTACAGATCTCTGACAACGTCCTCGCTCATGAACTCCAAAGTGATGGAAGTTATCACAGGGTCAAACATGAACAGAGTAAGATCATCAACAACCAAAAACTGTTTGAGAGTCATACCAACAAGGTCTACAAATCTTTGAAAAAAGAGACGCCTAACTATGTACAGAAGTTGGCGACAAGACTGCTTAAGGAAAGTTAACTTTCCAATTTTGAATTCATAATAGTAGATGAAGATACAAGACAATTCCTGTAAAGACAGGAATAACTAAATACCTATACTCTCATCTACCAAGCAAAGGAAACAACATGATCTACCCTTTTAAAAAATGGACACCTATATTAGGAACTAACAGCTGGGTCGCACCTTCAGCAGACGTTGTCGGAAATGTGACTATGGGAGAAGCGTGTTCCATCTGGTTTGGTTGTGTTGTACGTGGAGATGTGCATTACATTAGCATCGGTGATAGAACCAACATACAAGACCTGAGCATGATCCATGTCACCCACTACAAAAAAGAGGATATGAGTGATGGGAATCCGACCATAATCGGCTCTGATGTCACCATAGGCCACAGGGTCATGATGCATGGCTGTACCATCGAAGATGCCTGTCTCATAGGAATGAGTGCTACTATTTTAGATGGTGCGGTGATCGGTAGAGAGTCTATCGTCGGTGCCGGTTCACTCGTCACTAAAAACAAAGTCTTCCCACCGCGTTCACTTATCATGGGTAGCCCTGCCAAAGTTGTACGCGAGCTAAATGATGAAGAGGTCCAGGAACTTTATGCCTCCGCATCTCGTTATGTCACTTTTAAAAGCGATTATCAAACTATATAAAGATACAAATCCGTGAAGCTTAACTCCATACAGAACAGATTCTTTATGATACACTTTTGACATGGACATATTCCTCCTCACAGATATCATCGGTATTATCGCGTTCAGTCTTAGTGGATTTCTTGTTGGTGTCCGCAACAGCCTTGATCTTTTAGGCATAATCATTGCTGCCTCACTGACCGCATTGGGTGGTGGTATTATCCGCGACACCATCTTACAGCGAACCCCTTTTGCCTTTAGCGAGTATTACCCTGCGCTTACTCTAGTCCTTGTCATTTTCATCGCCTTCTCTTTTCGCTCACTGCGCTCAGAGACTATAGAACACAAATGGCTCTTTGTTGTAAGCGATACCATAGGTCTGGTAGCCTTTAGTATTACAGGGGCACTTCTGGCTATCCATGCAGAGTACAATATCTTCGGTGTAGTTATACTCAGCTTTTTAACAGCAGTAGGCGGCGGGGTCACACGAGACATCATGATCAACAAGGTCCCTTCTGTTCTGGTCACGGACTTCTATGGCTCCATCGCACTGATCGTTGCTACTGCTCTTGCCCTCTTACACTATATCTCATGGTTAAACCCTTTCACCATTCTCACAGTCGCTACTTTCAGTGTACTGATACGCCTTATTGCATACAAAAAAGCCTGGCATCTGCCAAAGATCTCATAAAACCCTGCCTTGGTAGAAGTAATAAAATTTGAGAGGTCATAAAAGTTTCAGATGCGGTACGAGCTGAAATGTAAATCTAGAAGTAATAAAATTTGAGAGGCCGTAAAAGTTTCAGATGTGGTGTGAGTTGTGCTGAAGCGATCCCGATAGCGCACTACTGTGCGTAAAGTGGTGAGCTGAAGTGCAAATCGCACCACAGCTGGAACTTTTACGTACGGTAGTCAGCGTTTATTTTGATATATTCGTTGCCTAAATCACAGCCATAAGCTCTAAAACTGCCACCACCAATACCCAGATCAACATTGATCGTAAAAGCATCGCGTTTCATGATCTCAGAAGCCGCTGATTCAACCGCCGCATCAAAAAGGTTTTTACCATTTTCAAAAAGCATCACATCTTCATAAGAGATACTTAGCTTAGCCTCCTCACAAACAGCTCCGCTAGCCCCTACAGACATTGCAATACGTCCCCAGTTAGGATCTTCACCGTAAAGGGCTGTTTTGATCAGTAGAGAGTTTGAAAGACTTTTAGCAACACGTTCTGCTTCCGTATTACTATAGGCACCTGTAACATGATAAGTAACAAGTTTCGTGGCACCTTCGCCATCACGAACCAACTCTTTTGCTAAAAAATCCATAACAATAAAAAGAGCCTCTTCAAAAGCGTCATCATCATGACAAACTGCACGGGCATTGGACATCAAAAAGACCGTGTCGTTTGTTGACGTGTCCCCATCTACACTGGCCGCATTAAAAGTCTTTGCATTAACACGCGCTAAGATCTCTTGCATGGTAATGTAGTTGATCTGTGCATCTGTTGTAATGTAGCAGAGCATGGTCGCCATAGCTGGGTTGATCATCCCTGCACCCTTAGCCATCGCTCCAATAGTAAATGTCTTACCATCTTCAAGCTCAACATCAACTGCGATCTCTTTGGAAAAGCGGTCTGTAGTCATTATCGCTTCGGCTGCTGCGTGCGGGTTTTTAACACTCAGGTTAAACTTGCGCGTTCCCTCAATAATCTTCTCTTTAGGAAGACGAACACCTATAACACCTGTAGAGCTCATAAGAGGGTTGATAAGACCGCCCTTCTCCTGTTTCACCACGTCCAGAATCTCTTCTAGGTCTACCAAACCTGGTTTACCAGTCATAGCATTCGCGTTTTTGGAGTTGATCATCACAAAGTTGGTCTGTTTAACACCTTTGGCATGATGGATCGGTGCTGCCGCCATCTTGTTAGTGGTCAAAACAGATGCTAAAACACAAGGCTGATCACTATAGACAAAAGCCATGTCTTTGGCACCGTCTGCTTTTAGACCTGCAGAAATACCATCTGCATAAAAGCCTAGTGGTGCACAAACACCTTCACTGTTACTACTAATTTTATACATATTTTAATTCCTCTGGTTTTTGACGTTTTTGTACTAGTGCCTTGGTAATGTTAATACCATTTTGGGTGCCGATGACCAAAAGTTTTGACTCACTTGTCACCAGTTTGTTACCATCAGGCATAGGTACAAACTTACCATCTTTTTTTGTCATCCCGACGACTGCGACATGGGCGATCTGGCGAAGATGGGTCTCTTTAAGCTTTCGAAGTACGATCCAGCTGTATTTCGGTATAAAGACCTCTTCCATATCCAATGGCGTATCGTTTTGGTAAAGAAACTCCTCTAGCAGGTTCTCCATGTCAGGACGTGATGCCATTGCCGTAATACGTTGTGCTGTCAATTTCGTTGCAGAGACCACGGTGTCTGCCCCTAGTTTTTTAAGCTTACTGACATCACTTTCTGTTTCTGCTGCAGAGATGACATTGTATGGCTTCGGAATAAAGTGTTCTTTTTCAAAAAGGCGTACCGAAGCAATAATAGCAATGTTGTCCGCAATAGAACTCGAAAGTGTTATCAGACCATCTGCTGAACTCAGGTAGGACTTCAACATCGCTTGGTCAGTGTGCGGTTCATCTTGTATGAAGTAGGGATACTTGAACTTCTCTGCGATCTCTTCCATATCTTCACGAGGATCGATCACCACAAAGGGGATATGGTTGGCACGCAGTTGCTGTGTCACCTCTATGGTGTAGTCGTTATGATAACAGACAACAAAATGTTTTTTAAGCCGCGCGATTTTGTACAACATACTGCGTTCCTTTAGAGTTCTCATGAGGTGCCCACGGTTGAGCTCCGTCACCATAATACCTACCGCCATAGAAAATATAGCAAAACCTGTAATGATCAGAGTAATGGTAAAGATCCGCCCCGTATCTGAGATCGGTGCTATTTCACCAAAACCTACCGTAGTAAAAGTGATCCCTGTCTGATAAATGGCATCCATTAACGTAAAGTCATCTATAACGATATAGCCCATTGTACCAACTAACATGGTGATGATAGTGAAAATTATAGGGAGACGAAAAGCGTGAAGATTAGTATAAAAATCAGGAAGTATAGAGGGGTCTGGTTTGGGAGCTTCCTCCCAGTGTAGAAATTTTCGAAGCCTGGTTGTCAGGTTCAAAATATAACCTTATCGGTTACGAGTTTTTCTTAAGTGTGCGAAGCTCTTTAGCAGAAATTCTGATCTTCTTAGTTGTTCCGTCTTCTAGTGTAACACGTACGGTTCTAAGGTTTGGCAAAAAACGACGTTTAGTTCTGTTTTTTGCGTGAGATACATTATTTCCAGCCATAGGGCCTTTACCACTGATTGCACATTTTCTTGCCATAGGGTATCCTTGCGTAATTTTTTAAGTTGCGAATTATACCGATGAAAAGCAAAATTGGAGCTTAACAAATTCTAAAGCCGACTTATCGTTTAAATATGGAACGATTATAACATAAACCTACTCCAAAATTATGATAAAATTACACCAAATAAATGGGCAGTAGAAACTGCCTTATAAAGAAGAGACTATGTTAGTAGCCCCAAGTGTACTTTCTGCCGATTTTGGCAACCTGGCACGTGATGTCAAAGCAATCTGTGACGCAGGTTGTGACCTTGTTCATGTTGATGTTATGGATGGACATTTTGTACCCAACCTGACCATAGGACCCGTTGTCGTCTCAGCCATAGCAAAAGCTGCGACCAAGCCTCTGGACATCCATCTCATGGTAGAGAACAACACTTTTTTTGTAGACCTCTTTGCCCCACTGAAGCCCGGATATATCTCCTTTCATATAGAAGAAGAGAAAAACCCGCATCGTTTGGTACAGTATATTCGCTCACTCGGCATCAAACCTGCTGTTGTCCTCAACCCACATACACCGGCTGAAGCTATAGAGTACCTCCTTCCTGACTTGGACATGGTACTCGTCATGAGTGTCAACCCAGGTTTTGGCGGACAGAAGTTCATCCCTACTGTAGTAGAGAAGATCAGACGTTTGGATGCCTTACGCAAAAAGATCAATCCTGAATGTCTTATAGAGATTGATGGCGGAGTGACTGACCAAAATATCGAACTCCTTAAAGATGCCGGTGTTGATGTCTGTGTTGCTGGATCATATGTCTTTAAACATGAAAGTTTTGAGACTGCTATTAACAACCTAAAAGTCTAGATTAAAGATGCGTGTTAAGATCTGCGGTATCACATCACTCCATGATGCCATGATAGCTATAGAAGCTGGAGCAGATGCTTTAGGTTTTGTATTTTATCCACCATCTCCCCGTTTCATCACACCCACAGGTGCCAAAAAAATCATTCAGCAACTGCCTCCCTTTGTGGAGAAGGTAGGACTCTTTGTCAACAACTCTGCAGAAGAGATCAACACTATGAGCAAAGAGAGTGACATCACCTTAGCACAGATTCATTTTGAAGCTGACACTAAGACATTGACAGCACTTAGCATACCTTACATCCAAGTGACACGCGCGACTAAAGAAGAGGACATAACAGAGTTAGAGGGAAGCTATCGTTTGGTTGATGCCTATTGTGAAGCCTATGGAGGCATGGGCAAACGTCTTAACCTTGAGTGGTTCAAAGGCAAAGACAACAGCAAGATCATCTTAGCAGGTGGACTAAGCCCTGAAAATATTCACGAGACCCATAGTTATGGATTTTACGGTGTAGATGTCAGTTCAAGTGTGGAAGCATCTAAAGGTGTTAAAGACCCTCAAAAAGTAGCAGCGTTTATTAGTAATGCCAAGAAAAGAGATTAATGCGACCTTTTGACCATAAAACATCACTTAAACTCGCTTCTAAAAAAGGGGCTGATATTACTGAGATACGCCCTTTTATAGAAAACAGTTTAGAACTTGAGCTTTCAATGTCCCCAAGTCAGGGACTAGAGATCCTTACTAAAAACAACCGCTATTTTTACAAAACCAATACCCAAGAGATCACTAATGCTACTTTTTGCATTGTTGATATAGAGACCAATGGTTCTAAACCAGAAAAACACCAGATCATCGAAATCGGCGCAGTTAAAGTACAAAATGGCAAAGTCATAAGCCAGTATGAGTCTCTTGTGCAGTGTAACGAGATCTCAAGACATATTACAGAACTCACAGGTATCACGGAAGAAGACACAGCAAATGCGCCTACACTTCAAAAGGTATTGAACGAGTTTAAAGCTTTCATAGGAACTGACATTTTTGTCGCCCATGCTGTAAAATTTGACTACACCTTCATCTCTGCCATGTATACTAAACTTAACATGCTGCCCATGCTAAACCGTTCTCTGTGCAGTATTGATTTGGCTGAGCGTACATTTTCTTCTTACAAATACGGTCTTAACTATCTTAACACCTCACTAAATCTCCATCAAAGTGCCACACACCATCGCGCGCTTTCTGACGCTATTACAACAGTAGAGCTCTTTTTAAAGTCTTTAAAACTTGTGGATGAGAAAGTTACTACTGTTGAGGAGTTGATACTGTTTTCTAAACAGGGGAAAAGGTTTAAGAG
>JALWKG010000014.1 GCA_027081565.1 Helicobacteraceae bacterium | reverse complement strand
TCGCGTCAGAGAGATAATTTTCGAGAAAAAGAGAGAGACGCTGTTCGTCAGAGACAGTTACTTTTAACCTAAAGCAATAAGTTTTACGTTCTTTATACTGCTACGACTCTAGCTGTTAGTGCTGTGAGTTTGTTGGAACAGGGATTAAAGCGAGTAGCTTTTACTTTTAATAATGCGTCACCGCTTGCTCTTTTTCTCTAGCATCTGCAAGGCCGAATATAACTCTCTTTTTACCGTTAAGAAAACGACACTGTTTGAGCAACGCGAGTTTGTCATTTTTAGGCAAAAAGAGAGTGCAATGAGGGAAGTCGGTAGCTACCGACATTGTGACCAAAGGAAATGCCCTTGGGTACAGCCCGCTAGAGTCAGTTTTTTATGATACGGAATTTAGTTCCGTTCTGTACGGCACTTTAGTGCTGTGTATTTCTATTTTTGCTGAGTCAAAAAAAGAAAGGGCTGCAAGATAAAGTTTAAAACCTCAAGGAAGTTCAAAAGACACAAGAAGTAAACACCAGACAACTCTACTGTCCATCTAAAAACTGATCCCAAAAAACGACTTTATGAATAAAGTTCATAAACTGAATTAAGTTCATTTTAATATTTAAACCTCTAAACTTCCAATATATAAATATAGGGAGAGGTATGTCACGTCTGAACACAAAGATCAAAAATATGAAACATGACCTTATCTTGGAAAAAGCCGCCGAAATGTTTGAGACAGAAGGTTTTGCTGAGATGAAGATCTCGCAATTGGCCAAAACTGTAGGGGTGAGTGTCGGAACTATCTACTCCTATTTTGACTCCAAAGAGGGACTTTATAGTGCCTGGGTCTTAAAAGAGATTGAAATGGCCTACACTATGTTGCACAAACTCTCTCAAGAGGAACTTTCGGCAGAAGCATTTATAAAACACTCTATAGAGATCAAGTTTTCCATGATGGCTAAAAAGAAACGTTCTTTAGAGAGTGGCGCCTTGAACAACCCTTTTTTCTTTGAGTCGCAACAGATCTTACATAGAGAAGCTTTACACAAGATTTATGGCCTTTACATTGATATTTTTGACCATATCAAAGAGGTTGATGTTGAGAGCATGCAACTTGTCTACATCTTAAACGCATTGGGTAATGCTTATGTGATGCGCTGGATCGAAGGTGAGATTACAGACCTCGAAGCCAAAACAGATGAAGTCTATACTGTCTTTATGAAAATCTTAAAAGGATGAGTATGCAAAAATTAATACTTGTGCCCCTGCTGTCACTGACTCTATGGAGTGCTTCACTCAGTACTTTGATAGAAAAAGCACAGAACAATGAACTTATCGATGTCTATAAGGCTAAGTTGACCGCCACAGAGGCCGCTTACGATGCGAGTAAATCTTCTTACTATCCACGTATAGATATTGGTGCTTCAGGTAAGCTCTTTACACCTAAAGATGCACTGGGAGTAGGGCAGGTGTACAATGCCTATGCTGAAGCTTCTGTGGTACTTATGGATGGTTTCAAACGTGAAAACATCTTGGATGAAAAGACCAAACGCCGTCATGCAAGCGAGTATGATCTTGCGCAGGTCAAAAAAGATGTCTCCCTGCAAGTGGCCTCACTCTATTTTAACCTCCTCATTGTTCAAGCGGACATCGATGCTTTAGAGCAGACTGGTGAACAGTTAAGTGAACAGTTGAAACAGCAAAAGAAGTTTTTTGCCGCTAAATTGACTACCGAAGACAATGTTGCACGTATGAAAGCAGCCCGTGCCAACCTCGACTACCGTATAGAAGTAAAACGTTATGAGTATGATGAGAGTGTGGCCAAACTCTA
>JALWKG010000013.1 GCA_027081565.1 Helicobacteraceae bacterium | reverse complement strand
TTTTTACTGGCGCTTGAACAAGACAGTAGCTTTTTTAGTCGTGCTTATGAACAGAACATCATGATTGTCAGTCCTTCGACCCTATTGGTGACATTACGTACTATAGAGCATATCTGGCGCACCGAGAGACAAGAGCAAAATGCCCAGGAGATCGCCAAGCAGGCTGAAGCACTTTACGACAAGTTTGCTGCTTTTGTAGAGGACTTGAGTAAGATAGGTGAGCAGATCGCCAAGACACAAGGCAGTTATGAAAAAGCACTTAACAAACTAAGTACGGGTAGAGGAAACCTTTTACGACGGGTTGAGATGATGCGTGAGTTGGGTCTTAAACCTAAAAAGAGCCTTCCCCTTATAGGTGAAGATGATGAAACTTAGACATCTTGGTGAGCGCTGGACGCTGCGCCTGATCATTATCACACCCTTAGCCGCACTGGCTATTTTAACGGTGGTGATCACCTCGTTTTATATTGACAAGATGAACTTCTATTTTAAGGTTAATGCAGAACGTTATCTTTCTGAATATATTGCAAGTCAAAAGAGTCAAGGAGAGGTTTATGTCAAAGACATTGACCACTTGGCATCGTTTATATTGGCCAACCTTGAGACCAATATACAAAAAGAGTTGGACGAGCGACTTAAACTGGCCTCTCAAACAGCCAACAGTATCTATGAAAAATATCATAAACGTCTCCCTAAAAGAGCGGTTCAAGAGCGTATTATAGATGCATTAAGTGCCATGCGCTGGAATGATACCTCTAACTATATTTTTGTTACAGACTATGAGGGTAATAATATTGTGACAGGTTCTCAAGACCTTCGTAGTAGTAACCTTTCGGGATGGACCGATGCAGATGGACGGGCAGTGGTCTTAGAAGAGATCCAGATGGTACGTAAGTATGGTGAAGGATATATCAAGACACGTTTTCGTAAAGAGACAGGTGTGCAGACTATGAAGGTGAAAGACTTCGGTCATTATGGTTGGTTTTTTGGTAGTGGGATCCATCATGATCATGCGATGAAGAAAAGTAGAGAGGGTCTGTTAAAACTCATTAAAGAGGCGCCTAGAGACCGTTCAGGTTATATGGCGATCTTTGAAGGAAAAAAACCGATTTTCATCTCAGAAAAAGAGAGCAAAGAGCGCTCCAAGACAGTGTTGGAGTTGATACAAAAACATTTAACACTTGAGGATGGTTGGGTCGCCTTACCTGAAGAGAATGCGCATGTCTATATACATCATTTTGAACCTTTTGACTGGCACATTGTTTATGGTTTTAAAAAGGCCTACTTTAGCTCTATGTTAAAAGAACAACAAGAGAAGATGCGAAAAGAGTTTGAGCATGAGGTGCAGTTTGTCATCGAAGCTTCGATAGTAATTGCACTTTTAGTGGGTATATTGACTTTTATTGTATCGCGTCGTATCATCGCTATTATTGAGGAGTACAAAGAAGAGTTGGATCTTCAAGAGACAGAACTGCGTGAACTGAATGCATCTCTGGAAGCTCGTGTTACTGAAGAGGTCAATGTCCGTAGAGAAAAAGAGAAGATGCTTATACAGCAATCCAAGATGGCAGCGATGGGAGATATGCTGAGTATGATCGCTCATCAATGGAGACAACCTCTCAACCAGATGTCCTATGTCTTGATGAACATAGAGTCTGCATATGAGTTTAAAGAGATGACTCCAAAGTATATGCAAGAGAAGGTCAACGAGGGGACCAGACTTTTGGAGTATATGTCCCATACTATAGATGACTTTAAAAATTATTTCAAGCCTGACAAGGAGCGAAGTGATGAACAGATCAGCAAAGTCATAGAAGACACAGTTTC
>JALWKG010000012.1 GCA_027081565.1 Helicobacteraceae bacterium | reverse complement strand
TAGATCACAGCATCTTCGTAATCTTTAAATCCAGTATCTTCTGCCATGAGTAACACCTCCTTATCCACAGCGACTACCTCTAAAAGCTGTAACAATAATGAAATACTGCGTTTGGACTGTTGTGACGAAAACTGTTTACTAAGGAGATAATGGATCGTTGTTATGGTCGTAGCACAGACATAAGCATGAATAACACCTCGTTCTATTTTAGAAAATATCTTGGCAGCATCCACATGAAACGGTTCACGTTTTATAAGAAGGTCTAAAACAACATTAGTGTCTAACAATATTTTCACAGATACTTCTTCTCAAGATATTTTTTATAATCTTCTTCATTAGCATTTAAAATACCACTTAGCTGTGCGGTAATACTCTCTTCTTTCACGTTCTCTTTTTGCAAAAAAAGTTCAAAATACTCCCCTACCAGTTTAGAAAGAGAGACACCCCGTTTTTTTGCCTCATCTTTAGCCTGATTGATCAAACTATCTTCCAACCGCAATGTTAATTTGGTCTGCATCTTCAACACCTTTTTTAGACGTATATTTTTTAATACATTATACGTCACAATACGTTTAAAGTCAATAATATATAAAGTACACCTTTCTTATAATTTACCTGATATATAAAACACTCGAAGGTGGTTCTTAAGATTTCTAACGAACTATTCCCCTAAAAATCATTCCAACTTATCAGTCAAATAGATATAGATACATCTCATGCTATTGCAAGATATGCTCTCTAAAAAAGTTTGTAAACTCTGAAGCCGACTTCATAGTCAAATGCACACCATCCCCCGTCTCATACTTGTCATCTGTATTATTCTCTTCAACATAAGATATGATCTTAAACTTCTTATTTATGAGACTTCGCAAGGCCCTTCTCTCTTTTGTCTGTATTAGACGTGAATCATTTGGCATCTCAAAAAAGACCAACTTTGTTCCCTTATCCTGAAAATAGTCAATATCCTTTTCCCATAACTCTAATGTCAATACATCTACATCAAACTTTTTAGGATGGACTAAAGCATTGCTAACCAGCTTATCCAACAGTATCTGGTCGACCTTCTGGTGCATACGCTCCGTCTGTGATCGTCCTGCCAACCGAAACAACATCTCCCCCACCAGATTAAGCAACTGGTACTTTTCCTGAAAGGCTATCACCTTGCCTCTGAGCTGGAAAAGTAGTGGTGTAAAAAGGTTTTTAAGCATCTTACTGTCAGCAGGCATAGCAAAGACATTACTCTCTATATAGATCTCTTCAGGTACATACCCACTATGTCTGATAATCTCCAATCCACTTAAAGGTCCACCCCCACCAAAGGCAAGATTGTAGACACCATCATCTTTAGTGAACTTCATACGTGTAGCCATGGATGAACCGACAATCACCCTCGGCAGTTTTCTCTCCTCGTAAACAAAATCCTGTGCAAAGATGAAGTTCGCCTGATACTGGTTCTGCGTAAATGTGATGGAGGGTTTCATAACAGCAATGAGTAATATGTAGAGCACCACCAATACCAGTACAAGCAGTACCGATTTAAACAAAAAAGTTCTAAAATTGAAAATAGATAAATGCACCGGCATTCCCACTCTGAAAAATAATAGCGAACAGCATAAAGGCATACACCACCCACAGCTTCGGTTCAACCCATTTGGCATAAGCCGTCCACTCTTTGCTCAATAGTGCATTAGCATAGTAAAGTATCACCGGCAGCGTATAAAAAAAGCTCATCGACAGTATGCCCATGTTGTGGTTAAGTGAAACATTGTGGATCATGGCATGCATAAGAGCATAAAATCCTTCCATATCCATCTGAAAAAAGAGCCAT
>JALWKG010000011.1 GCA_027081565.1 Helicobacteraceae bacterium | reverse complement strand
GATTAATTTCCACATTAACAAAACCCGGCTTATTGGGATACCTATTACTTTTGATATATTTTTTCATCAAAAGCTTCTATTATCTTCTTTCATATTATTTAGTTGAAGCCTAAAATAGCCATTTCTTTTTTTTAGACTTGTTAAGAATATATCACTTGTATATTTCTAAATATTGACTTTTATCGAATACCCTTTCTCTTTTTTACTTGAAAAAAAGCGAAATAGAAAAACCGCCTCTAGCGGGCTTTACCCAAGGGCATTTCCTTTGGTCACAATGTCGGTAGCTACCGACTACCCTCATTGCACACTCTTTTAGCTAAAAACGACAAACTCGCTTTGCTCAGACAATGCCATTTTCTTTACGCAAAAAAGAGTATTCCGTTTGGCCTTGCAGAGGCTAGAGAGGAAGAGCAAGCGGTGAGGCATTGATGAAATTGAAAGCTACCCGCTTTCATCCCAATTACAACAAACTCGTAACACTAGTAACTGGAGCCGTAGCAGGTTAAAGGACAGTAATGTAACTGCTTCAGATTTAAAATGACTTAGTGTCAACAACAACGTCTCTCTCTTTTTCTCAAAAACTATCTCTCTGACACGACAGAGAGAAAAAGTTTGACCCATCACAGTAAATAAAGGTTAAAAGCATTACATCGAAGTAGAGTTTATCTATAAAATCTACATACAATTAATTGTATGTAGTAAAAAATCAAAGTCCCACTAATAAGTATCATACTTCATAATATCAATGTATAAGGGTGTCTGTATAGGTGTTTAGTAGAGGCTGTTGAGAAAAATAGATCTTTATAGGTGAGGTTGTACAGCAGTAAATCAGATAGCCACTGATTCCCAAAAAAAATCGAGATGCTTTTCAAACTGTGTCGATAGAGCCGTTGTAGGCTCTCCATCTACCTTTAGAAGGGTAACTTGCAGTCTAAGGTAGAAAAGAGGGCTCAGGAACTCCATAGCCATCAATTTTGGGTCTCCTGAGCGTATGATGTCCTCTTGCATCATCACAAAGAAGGCTTCGGAAAGCATTTTGATGTTGTTGTTGTGAAACTCACTTTTAAAACTATCTCTAATGGTCTTGTTTTGAAGTAACTCTATCATCAAGATCCGAAAGAGGCGTTCGTTCTTCGCATCGAAGGTCATAAGCTTATAACCTACGATAAACGAAAAGAGAAATTTCTTACCACTTTTGGCACGTTCTGCAATACTTAGCTCACTCTGTTTAGCTGAAGTAGGGGTTGCAAACAGGGTGGCCGCAACTGCTGTAAAGATCTCTTCTTTGTTGGTGAAATGGTTATAGAGTGCACTCTCACGTATTCCTACTTTAGAAGCTATTTTACGTACCGATGCTGCCTTATAACCTAACTCTGAAAAGAGCTCCATACTGGCTTTTAGTATAAGTTTCTTAGTGTTGTTACCACTACCGGTTTCTTGCATAATATCCTCAGGTGAACAGTTGTTAATATGTCCTATAACTATATATGAACAGTTGTTAACTTATGCTTAATTATATATGAACAAGTGTTCACCTTTGGTAGTAGATACTTATTCTCATATGAACAGTTGTTCATGTTGATATGCTCCTTAAAATAGGGAACTAGTGATCTATTTTAGAAAGGTTATTTGGATGAAATGCAGTAGAAAAAGGAGTCAATAAAACAGGTGAACAAATAAAAATTTGTCTCTATTTTTAAATAACAGTTGTTCATATAATAGAGACGATAAATATATAGCTGTTAACCTTATGTATAAGCGCTCTGAGCCCCATTTTCATCTTAATGTGGACTCAATCCTCTATAAAACACTCTGAGCGAGATCTATTAATTATTAGTAGTGTTAAAAGATAAATCGCAGTGTTATGTACCTATTAGATTAAGAGAGGTATGCCCCTTATTAGAATGTTTAGAATACTAAACATGAACGCTGGTAATATGGCTGCTAAAAGAAATATGATGGTAGAAAGAAGGCAGAAATATTAAGATGTATTTTTATTTGAGTTGTCATATTGTTTTGACTATTTATTGTTGCGATGCTCATTGTTCTTTTGGGTGATTGTTTAATGGTTGAGGATAAATAACAGCACCTGTATAAAATGGTGTACACTTTTGGATCTTACTTATACCATCTTTTGGTGCATCTGTGACTGATGTTAAGGCCTTATCTGCCGTTTCTCCGACAACAGGAACATAACTGGCTGCATCACCTATGACATGTCCTGTTCCCTTCACCACGTCGGCACCAATATCTATGACGCTTCCTACATTACCTATAAGTGATTTTGCAGCACCTCCAACGACTTTAAAACCTGCTGCCGCAAGCTTGACCTGAGGTTCACTCAGGTTACCATCAACTTGTTGGATAAAGTAGGCACAGTTGTTGGGAAAGAGCATGCCTACATAGAACTCATTAAAAGTCTCCTTTTCAAGGTTGATCCCACCTTTGATCGCTATGAGGTTCTCTTCAGTGGCAATAGCACAGTCACTACAGTGTAGACCCGTCTGATTGATGTCAGTTAAAAATCGCATCTTTTGAAAATGGGTACTGTTGGTGTCTTCATCAACTATATCTGAAGGTATCTCCTTTATAGAACGTACAAGAGGCAGGTCTGATAAACCTCCCTGGAAGAGGTTAAGGTCTTGTGAGTTGCGTAGAGTTTTTAAGATAGAGTCGAGTTCTACGCCCTCTAAGACCATGTCTGTAATATTGATGTCACTTTGTCCACGAATTGTCGTGAGGTTAGCCTCAAGTAGAGAAGGGGAACTGACATCTATAGTGGCATCGAACGATCCTCGTGAGATAGGGACTTTTTGTCCACTAAACTCAATAAGCTTAACGATAGAGATATTTTTAGCATTGAGATGAAGTGCTTTCTCTGTAAAGTGGGCACTGAAATCACCGCCTAAAGAGTTACTCTGCATGGTGATATCAAGGTTTGGTTTGGTTTTGACATCACCGTAGATAGAAGCTTTAGAGTGGTATGGTGCATTGGCATAAGGTTTCAGTCGTAAGCTGTACTTGGTAGTAAGGTTACTCTCTTTAAAGGTGTAATGTAACTCTTCTAATGCAATGGTCTGGTGGGCTGTGTCGAGGGTAGCTTTAGGTACTGTTATAAAGGTTTTTTTGTAGCTTCCTGCGGTTGATATGTTGGTATCTTTAAGCCAGAGCTTGGTTTTAAGGTCTGTATTAAAATGAAAATCACCCGTCTTTAAATTAAAATCACTTTTTTCTACATTGAGTTTTAAGAGTGTGGTACTTACTTGTCCATCAAAGTTGATCAAGCCTTTATCATTGAAGAGCTCTATAGTTGCATTGGTCTCAAGTGGTGTGGTTGCATTGGCTTCGAGTTTTTGATGCCACTTGGTAGGTAGTTGAAAGTCTGTTAACTTCAGTGTAAGGTGCTGATAGACGTTCTGTTTAAAATCTCCACTGAGCTGCAGCGGGCCTTCAAGCTCTGCCGGAAGTATAAAGGTGTTCTCTTCAAGTTTATCAATCTTGAGTTTGTACCTGCTGCTCACACGGTTTTTAGAGAGATCTGCCACGATATTACTGATCTTAAAGTGTTCATTGCCTGTGTGTAGTGTTGCACTACCCTGATAGCGCTTTTTGTGGTACTTTAAAGAGGTGGCAAAATCAAGTTTAAAAGGACGCACTGAAGTGTTAAAGTCACCATCACCGACAATCTGCTCAGAGTCTATAGTCGCTTTTATAGAAGAGGCAGAGTAGCGCAGGGTGTAGTTAAGGTTACCATTTAGAATAGTGGGTTGATTTAAGAGCTTGTTGATCTCTCTTAGTGGAAGGGTGTCTCCTGAGAGTGTGATGACCTTCTCTTTTTGTTGAAAATCAAGATGACCCAACTCTTTACTGTCAAGTGTTACAACGGTTTTTTCAGGTGTATAGTTAAGGAAAGTCTCGCCATGCAGTCTGTAGTCAGGATTTAAAGATCCAAACCTATCGAGTCGTGAAAGCATAAACTTTACTTGAGCTTTAGTTCCCTTGTCAGAGTAGGTAACTCTTTTAATGACAACATTTTCATAAGGCGTTGTAAACACTGTTTTGTTGAGTCGGCTTTTTTTAAGGTTTAGAGAGCCTTTGATGTTGAGTTTTGGGGTTTTATAGTAAGCAGTTTTGACCTTTTGAGCATTAAAGTTAAAAAAGAGCAGTGACAATTCTGGTTTATAACGCAGTGCTGTATAGTTGATGAGACCGATATTACTCCAAAGAGTAGGGCGGAGTACTATATCACCATTGGCTTCGTTGTTGGCAGATAGGACTAGGGAGAGGTCGTTTTTTAAACCAATATCTTTTCTGTATTTCAAGGGTAGTTTCAGGTTTTTACTTGAGAGATAGGCACTCCACAGTAAAGGTTCGCTGCTTATATTAGCATCTGCCTCTACAAAAAGATCACCCTCTGCAACAACCTCTTGGTTCCCTATGTTTTGTAGTGACTTTAAGGGGATATTATTTGATATGACATGGAGCTGATTACGCTGTAAAGTAAGTAAAATAGGGCTATTTATGGATTTTGCATCTAAAGAGAGGCTTAGGTTGTCATCTCTATAGCTCAGGGCACCAAAAAGCTGGTTTTCGTTTTGAAGATCTATAGGTTTTGACTCTAATGAAGAGAGTTTGTAGTCTAACTCAAGAGCACTGGTATTAAGATCATAGGTAAGTCTCTGTGTGCTAAGTTGGTACCCATCAGCTTTTAACAAGTAAGTAGCGTTGATCTCATTACCTATGGAGGTATTACAGTCAACATAGAGCTTTTGTACAGGTGCGATCTCTTTTTGGTGGTTAAGTAGGTCTAAATGGAGTTGTACGGTACTTTGGTTGAAATCATACAAGAACTTGGATATGTTTGCATCAAGTAGGGGGCTCTCTATGGTTAACTGCGTCAAGAGCGTATCCGCACCAACACTACCTTTGACCTCTAAGTCTAGAGGAAGTGGGGTCTCGAGGTCTGGTGAGATGAGACCTGTAACGTTGTTTTCAAGTTGTAAGTCCTGACTTGTCAACCAAAAAGTGACAGTGTAGGGCGCTTCTATAATGCCATTACCCTTTGCTGAGAGCGCTCCTGAAGCGTAGTTGTCTATAGGCGTTTTTTGCTGCGTACGAAAACTGTCAAGATCAAGGTTTTCTATTTGGTAATGATAGCTCCATGTCATTAAACTCAGGTTGGCGCTCAGGTCACCTTCGAGTAGCGTGGCATTTAGATCCAGGGAGAGGTCGTCAGTGCTAAAGCGTGCGTCAAGTACAGTGGCGACATAAGGAAGCTCAACGGTTGCTACTTTAGAGAAGGTGTTGACATCACCATCATAGTGCAGGGTGACAACAGCTTTACTAAGGCTCTCTAATTGTGCCTGGAGTTCAAAACGATCTTTTTGGTTGAGTCTCCCGGAAGCACGTAGACCCTGAAAAGAGAGTTTTGCCTGTGAAACAGAGGCATTGACCTCTAAAAAATGCTTAAGAGAAGATGTAATGACTTTTTGAGTGACAGAAGGGATGGCTAGTATGCCAACTATCAAAAGAAGCAAGGTCATAAGTGTGGCGAAAAAAAGTGCTATATATTTTAGTATCTTAATAAACATGTGTATTGATCCACTGTACAAGATTATTTCTTTTATTATACAAGTTTTATCTGATTGTTGACCCTAGGGTGCCACTTTATAAAGGACAGTCACGGAGTATATAAGAGACTTGGCTGAAATAGAGTAATATACACTATGAAATTTTTATTAACAACCTTACTTCTGTTAAGCAGTGCTCAGGCTGCAGAGCTTACCTTGATGTCCAAGTCTACTATATTTGGTGTGTTTAAGATGTCACTGTTGACACCAACATGTTACGACAAAGCTTATGTACGACATGGTATCGATCAGAGCTGCTTTTTGATGTCAGATGGACATAAGCTCTTTATTACCCGTCAACGCGCCAAACTCTACAAAAAGAAGAAGCGTAGCCGTTACACCATAAAGTGTCGTTACGACCAGACAGCAAAAGTCTTTCACAAGTGCTACATCACCAAATAGGGGTCATCTCCTCAAAATTCTTTTTTAAAGAGAATATACATTATGTTAACCAATATTAAAATAGAGCACTTACAATATGGTTTTAGCAGCCATATGTGTAGTCCTAACCCTAAAAAAGTATATTAAAAGAGATATAAGGTCCATACCATAGATCAAGACGGTCGGTCTCAAGTTCAAGTGCATTGTCGTCTATCTTGTTTTCACTCTCTTTGCTTTGACCGGAACCTTGCCAAGAACCATGGGCTTTGAAACCTGTCGTGATAGCGTAACCGAAACCATTGGCATTTCTAAAACGTCTTTGCCAGAGATAACCGAGGTTAAGTTCTGCCTGGAGTACCATAGAATAGGTGCTGTTGATACTTTTTGAAGTCAAGCCTTCGATCTCTTGTCGTGTTATGTCAGAGATATCATAGACACTAACCCCTATTCCACCATTTCCCTCTATATAAAATCGTGATATATCTGTTTCATAACGTTTGGCATAGGAGAGCTCGTCATAACCGACTATTAGAAGATAGTCCTGATAATTAAAATTCTCATCAAAGGTAACATACTCAAGGTCTTTATCACTGTTACTAAAACCAACCGCTGCAGGCGCGTTATACTCTATGTAAGAAGCACCTATATAGGCGCCCCGCTCCATCATGACCTTGGCACTGTAGTTGGTATAGGTGGTTTGAAAAGGCAGGCTTTTAGTAGCAGGACCGGTGATAATACCTGCTGAATCATTACGTTTGTAGACTACTGTTCCGTTGAGTTTGGCACGTTCTACCTCGATACGCAGTGATGATGACTTGGAAAAAAGGCTGTCAAAGTCCAAAAACATGTTAAAAAGCTTGGAGGCGACTTTTGTCCCTCCTCCCCTCTTCTCTGCCCAGTTTTGAAGATAAGAGAGCCCCAACCTGACATTATAAATGTGACCAGAGAAGTAGAGTGCTGTATAGATAGAGTCATCAAGCTCATAGCTGGCTTCTGCATAGTCCGTGTCGTTAGTGGTAACGTCGGTAGTAGCGTACCAACTGTTATATGCCAACCTGCTTCCAAGTAAAAAAGCAAACTGTTTCTCTTCTTCATATCCTCTAACGTGTTGTGGATAGTTCTTTGCTTGAGCGATGGCGTCGAACTGCTCTTCGGGGATGCTCATCATCACTGTCTCACCATTAGTACTGTCTGTTGCACTGACATACACCACGTTTTTATCAACAACTATAGATGGGTCAAATCCAACATTTCGCTCACGTGCATTAAAGAGCCATCCGGACTTTTCACTGTTGGTGCTGTAAGTAGTGTGTACTCCCATGAGACCTTTGTTCTCAGCACGTGTATAGTTGTAGATAGCAAGATAACTCTCATCACTGCTTTTAGGATAGATAGACAAGATGCCCTTATGATCACCATGCTCTTTGAGGTGGATCGTACTGCGATGCCATTTTTTAGTATTGGTACTATAGAGTTGGCCATCTTCATCTATACCGGAAGCAGCGATGTCTCCCTGGGGATTGTTTTTGATGATACCTTGCGTGAGAGGCTGCTCAGAAGCTAATATCAGTTTGGTATTGACATAGATGCCACTACTTGTAACACTATAGATCTTTTTGTCTTTAGAGATAAGTCTGGAAAAACCGTAAGGAGTCGGTTTACTGGGAGTGTGTCGACCTTGATGGTCTAAAAAGATAGTTTCTGAGCAGGTCATGTCACCACAAGGATATTCATGTTCATACTGAAGATAGGCTATGGTGTTATAGCGCCCTTTTGCAATAGTATAGAGTGTTTCATCTGAATCGTAACGGGCGAGAACCTTACTATCATGATCTTCAATAACAGGATAAGTACACTCCTCCTTACAGTTGGGCCGTGTACGAGAGCTCACACGAATGTCTGGCATGCCTAGTGTATCAAAATAGCGTTCTTTGGTCATGCTTCCTTGTTGCAGTGGAAAAAAACTGTGGTGGTTTTCATTGCTCTGTATAGCATGAATGTCTGTTACAAGTTGAAGTGCGAAAATAGTGACAAATAGATATCGCATAAACACTCCAAAGCAGGATAAGTGGCGATATATTATCATCTGTTGAGTTAGAAACGCTTTGTAGTATTAGAGATGCTATACCTATTGCATCTACTAATAGTAACTGTATTCTTGAGTAAACTACTTATGTTTTAGGGCATTGTTACTGTAAGTGTGATAATTTAGTATTATGAAATAGAGAAAAGGAGTGAAGATGGCAACAGTTACTTTAATTGACAACCGTAATAACAAGAGCTATG
>JALWKG010000010.1 GCA_027081565.1 Helicobacteraceae bacterium | reverse complement strand
TAATATCTTCGATGTTGAGTTTGTCAAGTTGTTTTTGACGAGAGGTTGCCTGTTTTGCTTTAGATGCATTTGCAGAGAAACGACGGACAAAAGCTTCCAGGTCTGCTTTCTCTTTTTGCTTTTTAGCATTGTCTACTTCCAATTGCTTTGCCATAACGGTTGAAGCGATGTACCACTCATCATAGTTTCCAGAGAACTCACGGATCTTCTGATAGTCAACATCTAAGATGTTGGTTACTACAGAGTTCAAGAAGTGTCTGTCGTGAGAGATGACTACCATTGTACCTTCGTGACGTTGAAGTTCATTTTCTAACCAACCAATGGTCTCGATGTCCATGTTGTTGGTAGGCTCATCAAGGAAGAGTACGTCTGGTTTCGGGAAGAGAACCTGTGCCAAAAGTACCTTGAACTTGTCAGAGTTTTTCAGTGAAGACATGGTGTTATGATGTTGGTCTGCAGGAATCCCCACGTTACCCAGGATCTTACCGATCTGTGTCTCATACTCATAAGTAGGGTCTTCTTCCACAGAGATCATCTCTAACTCACCCAAACGCTCGTTTACTTTGTCATCTTCAAAGTCGCCCGTTGCATAAAGCTCTTCTTTCTCTTTGACTGCATCAAAAAGACGTTTGTTACCATAAAGTACTGCATCCATGATCGTAAAGTCTTCAAAAGCAAACTGGTTTTGACCCAAAACGCCTACTTTAAGTCCACTACCGATGATAACATCACCCTCATACTCATTGATCTCACCACTTAAGATCTTCAAAAATGTTGTTTTACCCGCACCATTGGCACCAATAAGACCATAACGTTTGTGTTGGTCAAGTTTAATGTTAATGTCTTCAAAAAGGATGCGATTACCAAAACGCATTGTCAAGTTCTGTGTTCTAACCATAATTTTCTCTCTTGTAGCACCACTAAAGGGCTCTTAATATTTTCGCGATTATAGTGAAAAATGGGTTAGATTTTGGTTAGTTTTGAGTTTGCTTTGGAGTTACTTCGTACTTACTTTATAAATTAGACATCTATTTTACAATCATTTATAGCACAGGCGGCTACACCTGATAATAATAAAAGGAAAAGAACTGTCTTTTTCGTACCTTACTTTTCATACCTGCTTGTCTCAAAACTTAAACCTTATTCCAACACTTATATATCCGCCATTCATATCTAGTTTTATGTTATTTACTGAATTAGTTTTCACAAAGCTCTCTTTATAATTTGCCTTTAAAGTATATTCATATTTTAAAAAATAATCTATTGTTTTTCCACCATTCAAGATAATTTTTGCTCCTAATGAGAATGAATCTTTATTTTTAAAAACTACCGAACCATATGAAGAATCTGTTGTAATATTTGGGTAATAGTTATATTTAGCTAACAACCCGTACTTTACATAACTCGCTCTATACATTAGTGGAAGCTCCAGTGAATAAAGAGGGGATATCCTAAAAGAGTCTCCCCTATTGCTTAAATAGCCAGCACTTATAGATGGTTCAAGGAAAAGATCTTTTTTTGTGTAAAATGAATATCCTAACTTAGCTTCAAACACTGAAGTAGTGATTTCATAACTATTGCTTACAGGTAATGCTGGATCAACATAATTAACTGACTGTAACTTAACTGTACCTGTTGATATTCCTTGTGAAAAATCCAAGAAAAACTCATTAGCATTTAATGCAGATGAAGTAAGAATGACAACTAAACCAATAACTTTATTCATCCTCATAGTAGCAAACTCTTAGCTAGGTTTACAATTGGGTCAGTATATATATTCCATGGAGTATCAGCTCCAGTTGCTCCACTCGCATAAATGTTAAACTCAACTCCTTGTTCGCCCCAATCATTTTGAATAGAGTCTATACCAAGCAAGGTAGCATTGTTGATCTTGGGATCGGGTTCTGGTGGCAAGGTGTGGTCGTGGAGAACTTCTACTTTTTGAGCGGTGATACACATATCGTTAGTGTAGACTTTATCTTTATAGTTTACTTCTACATGTAATGTAAAGTCACCTGCTTTTGAGGTGTTAAGATGTAACTCTTTAGCGTTGACATTGCTCAGTGTTACCCGAGTGTCTTGAGGCGACACACTCCACGTATAGTTTTTTATAACAAGTTTTTCATCACCATTTTCTATCGCTGCAACATAGGTGTAGTTAGTATCTACGTTGATACGGTTGTAACCTTTTATAGTGACTTCCATATCTGCACAGGCACTAAAGAGTAAGGCTATAGATATAAGAAAAAAAAGCTTTTTAGAGTATGCTTTCATATAATTGTTCCTGTTTTTTAATGTTATCATTTTATAATGTTAATACTGTGATGTATATAAAAATTCTGTACATTAGAGAGATAGGCTAAATTTCCTCAACACTCTACTCCCCTTACAAGCGATTTACCCTGACTAAGGCGATCACAATGAACTTTGAAGTAACATAGATCAAATACACGCCATTACAGGAATCCCCATGGCCAAGACTTCCAGCCTCTACCTTGCCTCCCTCGAACCTACAACAGGTTCACTTTTTATCAGCATCGGTCTGATGGACATTATGAAAAGCCGTTATGAAAAAGTGGCTTTTTTTCGTCCCGTGATCAAACAGCGTTCCAAAGTCGATGGTGACATCAACTTCATGCAAGAGCACTACTCTTTAAAGCAAAACTATGAAGAGAGCTTCTGTTTTGATGTTGATGAAGTTGAAACCATGCTCTCTTCCGATCAAGGTGCTCTCTTTGTCACCAAGATCATCGCACACTACAAGCGACTTGAAAGAGATTATGATTTTGTCTTAATAGAGGGACTCCCCCGCTCGCTCTTCAGTGCTACACTTGACTTTGACATCAACCTGCATCTCGCTCAAAACCTCTCTACTCCGTTTATCCCTATCTTAAATGCCAAAGAGAAAGCACCTCGTGCCATTTATGATGAGATCAAACTCGAAGAAGAGATCATTCAAAACAGTGAGGTCGAACATTTCTGTACCTTTGTCAACCGTGTTAACCCTGAGCACATCTCTGCACTCAACCATCTTGTTCAAAGTAATCCTACCCAGAACATCAACTTCTTTTTACCTAACAATAAAGAGCTTGACACCCCCTCACTTCAAGAGATCAAGACAGCCCTAAATGCCAAGATGGTCATCGGCTCAGAAAGCTCACTCAACAACGTCGTTAGTACCAGTAAGATCGCGGCTATGACATTAGAGAACTATCTGCCTCGCATCCAAGAGGGGGCGCTCATCATCGTTCCTGCTGATCGTATGGACATCATCATCGCAAACGTTGTCTCTTTTTATGCCAAAAGTTCTCCCAACATCGCAGGTATCGTACTCACAGGAGACCTTACGCCTAACAAGACTATGCTGGAGCTTTTAGAGAACTTCCATGTCGTTGAACTTCCTATTATGAGTGTCTCCACAGACACCTATACCACAGCGTCCAAGGTCAATGCCGTTCGCTCAAGGATCCGTCCGAACAGTGTCCGTAAGATCGCCTTGGCCAAGGGAATCTTTGAGAGTCATGTGAACAAAGAGGCTATCATACAGGAGATACAAGAGACGCCTAAAAAGATCATGACCCCGATGATGTTCACCTACACACTGTTCGAGCGTGCGCGCACCAAGAAACAGCGTATCGTCTTGCCTGAAAGTAGTGATGAACGCATTTTAAGAGCGGCTGAGATCTTGTTACGAAGAGATGTCGCTGAGATCATTTTGCTTGGTAATAAAAAAGAGATCGAACACCACGCAGCACTCTTAGCTATCGACCTCTCCAAGGCTACCATCATAGACCCGGAGAGTTCAAGTCTCAAAGAGGCCTATGCCCAACAGTTCTTTGAACTAAGACGTGCTAAGGGCTTGAGTCTCGAAGGTGCACAGGATGCTATGGTCCACCCTAACTATTTTGCGACGATGATGGTTCACTTAGGCAAGGCTGACGGTATGGTCTCGGGTGCCATTCATACTACGGGAGACACCATTAGACCCGCACTGCAGATCATTAAGACTAGCGAAGCTGACATGATCGTCTCCAGTGTCTTTTTTATGTGTTTAGAGACACGGGTACTCATCTACGGGGATTGTGCTGTCAACCAGGACCCTGATGCAAAAGCCCTCGCTCAGATCGCCGTGGCTTCTGCCCAAACGGCCCAACAGTTCAACATCACACCCCGTGTTGCCATGCTCTCCTACTCTACCGGAGCATCAGGGCAAGGAGATGCTGTTGACAAGGTACGTACTGCAACGGAGCTCTTAAAAACAACACACCCTGAACTGCTCACAGAGGGTCCCATACAATACGATGCAGCCATCGACCCAGATGTCGCCAAGACCAAACTTCCACAAAGTCTGGTAGCAGGAAAGGCGACAGTTTTTATCTTTCCCGATCTTAACACCGGGAACAACACCTACAAAGCGGTTCAAAGAAGTGCAGATGCCATCGCTATCGGTCCTGTTTTGCAGGGACTCAAAAAACCGGTCAACGATCTGAGTCGTGGTTGCAGTGTGGATGACATCATCAACACCGTAGCTATCACAGCCATCCAGGCACAGGGCATACAGTGAAGATTTTAGTTCTTAATGCCGGCAGCTCCTCGCTTAAATGGAAACTTTTTGAGATCTTGGAAACACCGGAACTCATAGCTTCTGGTCTTGTAGAAGGCATCGGTGAAGCACACACTGCTTCTCATCTGGATTATCAAAAAGAGCACTATGTCACCCATGAGACTGTCTCCAACCATCTGCATGCTTTCAATGCTCTTTTTCAGGCGCTAAAACAACAAAAAGTTTTAGACATTGAAACAGAACTCTCAGCTATAGGGCACCGTGTGGTTCATGGTGGAGAGCAGTTCACACAAGCCACACTGATCACCCCAGAGATACTTATAGCGCTCAAAAAGCTCAACATCCTCGCACCCCTGCACAACCCTGCCAACATTTTGGGCATAGAGACCCTGATGCAACTGGTTCCAGACCTTCCCAACGTCGCTGTTTTTGACACCGCTTTTCATAGCACCCTTCCCAAAGAGGCCTTTTTATATGCGCTGCCCACAAAGCTCTACGAAGAGGCCCAAATACGCCGTTACGGTTTTCATGGTACCTCACACCACTATGTTGCCCAAGAGTCTGCCAAGATCTTAGAGCGACCGCTCTCTAAACTCAACCTCATTACCCTGCACTTGGGTAATGGTGCCAGCGCTTGTGCCATAAAAAATGGTGAGAGTGTTGACACTTCTATGGGTTTTACACCTTTAGAGGGTCTTGTCATGGGAACACGTTGTGGAGATATCGATCCTGCTATTGTCACTTATCTGACAGAACAGCAAAAACTCTCAGCAGAAGCAGTCTCCAACCTGCTCAACAAAGAGAGTGGCCTTAAAGGTCTTTGTGGAGAGAACGATCTGCGCCTGATCATCGAGAGAGCCACACAAGGTGACAACGATGCCATAACAGCTTTAGACGTCTTTGTCTACCATATACGCAAATACATAGGTGCATACATAGCTGTTTTGGGAGATGTTGATGCCATCGTCTTTACTGGAGGCATAGGTGAACATGCCCCTTTAATACGCCAAAAAGTGATGGAAGGTTTTGATAAAAGTTTTGGAATAGTGCTCGACAACAGTAAAAATGAACATCTCTCATCTTGCATGATACATAAGATCAACAGTCGCATTAAACTTTTAGTCATCGCCACCAATGAAGAGTTACAAATCGCACTTGAAACCACTGAAATGGTTAAAAAATTATAAAATAACATAAATTAATAATCATCTAAGAAATTGTAGCTACAATCATCTCAACACTACGACATTATCGTACGTGCAGTTCTCAGTTTATTTTTATAAAAGTTCTGTGTGCAGTTGGTTTTTACCATTCTCGGCAAATCATTTAACTAAACATTAGAGATCTTCTCATGATTAAGTTGCTAACGCGACTTTTTCATCACTTCCTATACATCCTCTAACAACCTATTAACACCATATTGGCTAAAATAACTTTTTAATAAAAGGCCACAAATGAAATACGAACTTAAAGACGAATACATAGAACTATACAAACTCATAAAATTCCTGGACCTTGTAGACAGCGGTGCTGACGCCAAGATGATCGTAGCCGATGGCCATGTCATGCGTAATGGTGAACAGGAGTTGCGTAAACGAGCCAAGATCCGTAAAGGCGATACGCTTGTCATCGGAGACACCACCATAGAAGTTGTATGATGAAAATACTGTTTATGATCTTTTTTGGTACACTCTTTTTATGGGCAGACCATACGCCAAAAACATCTGAAAAGAGTTCACTGACTGCTCATGAGCAGCAGATCATCACAGAAGCAAAGATCATCTCCCAACATTACGAGGAGTTCATTGATACACGCCCTTCCAAGCAGAAAAAGAGGCTTGCTATTACGCTTAAAGAGGAGATCGAGACCTTTCAGGCACTTTATGAAGGTTCTCCGCTTATACAACCTGCACTTGGACTTTTGGTAGAGGTTGACAACTATCTCGACAGCACCAGATAAGCTCTTATAACCTTGATATTTCAATTATAAAATCATACCAACCTGCTCTAGCACAAACGAAACATCACCTTAAAGACAAAAGAAGATCGATATAGAGGTCTGATGTAGTACCTGTCTACGCCTGTCCTCGCTTATGTATACTGTAACCCAGCTCTCTCGAACTCTCTATAAAATCTTTTTTCAACTTTTTACGCAAACGGTGGACAACCGCTGCTATAGCGTTGTTGGAAACATCCTTTTGCCATATCTTTTCACGCAGGTCATCAAAGGTCACTACATTTCCTGAGTGTTGTAAAAGAAGATACAAAAGACTGCGCTCTATTTTAGTTAGAGGTACCGGTGCATCCAAGCCATATAGTGTCATTGTATCAAGATCATAGCTGTAAAATGCATCCTCGTCTATGATGATCCTGCCGGAGACAAAACGACGTGCTTCTATCTTTTTAACCCGAAGCAGAAGCTCCTCTATCTCAAAAGGTTTTTTCAGATAGTCTTCACAACCTAGAGCAAATGCTTTTTCTATATGTTCCAGATCAATATAAGAAGAGATAAACATAAAGTCTGTTGAAGGAAAAGAAGGTTTTAACTCACGCATAAGCTCAAAGCCATCTTGATTGGGGAGATTGATGTCAAGTATAAAAAGATCGACCTCTTCTTTTGAGATATTCTCGATCAGATCATCAGCATCTTGAAAAGAGTGTACTCTGTAACCATTTTTTTTGAGTAATAAAGTAATCGCAAAGTTTAAAGCTTCATTGTCTTCGACTAAAACTACTGTCATTGTCTGTATTGTCATATATCTGTCATTAATAAGCTCTATAATCCATTTAAGATATTATAACCATATAACAAGGAAATACCCATGAAAAAAGTTCTGGTCATAGAAGACAATGAAGTCCAGGCCAGTATTTTATCACTCAGTATTAAAAGCCAAGGGTATGATGTCATACATGTTGACAGTGGTGAAGCTGCACTTCGTATTCTTGAGAAAGACCATAACTTTGCGCTGATCACACTGGACATCAACCTTGTCGGTATGAGTGGACTTCAGTTTCTTACCTATCTTCGCAAAGAGAAGGCATATGATGAGATCCCTGTTGTGATCATTACAGCACTTCGCCACGAAAAGTATCTAAAAGAAGCACGGGCCTATGGTGTCAGCGACTACTATGTCAAGCCCATCTCTTTTAGTGATATTAAATCCATGCTCAAGGTGTACCTTCCCTAAATGAAAAAAACTATTACATTCCTGCTGCTTCTCTTTTTTGTTCTTATGATCTACACGGTTCTCTCCAAAGGTATTGATCTCTTCAGCCCCAAAGAAGAGTTTATCTATAATTTGAAAAGTGCACCTATCCTCCCGGTTTCATACCTGCATGAAGCAAATTCACGCCAACTGCCTATAGATAAAAACACCATCGCCCTCTATAGTGTTCATCCTGACACATCCATGCTTGAGCGCATCTTTAAGACTGCCGGAATACCCTATTATCTCTGTACCTCACTGAAAGACATCAAACAGGCACAGATCCTTTTTCTTGATCTTTCCATGAACCATCCGGTCACTCTTACTCAGAGACAGATCGACCAGCTTTATGACTTTGTCGCCAAAGGAGGGATCGTCATAGGCAATGAGGTACTTGCAACCCGTTACGGTGCGCTGAAAGCACTTTTTGGCTATCGCAGTTACACCCCAAGCAAAGCACATAGAGCGCTCCACTTAAAACATTCTCCCTACTTTACTTTTCTTAACCAGCCTGAAGAACGAAGTTATCAACTTTCAACACTCCAGCAGGCCCCCTTCAC
>JALWKG010000009.1 GCA_027081565.1 Helicobacteraceae bacterium | reverse complement strand
TTTTTTTTTGTCTCTATTTTCCATGTTTTTTTCCAGATCGTTAAGGTTAAGATCAATATGAAGAATCTCTTTAAAGTATACTGTTTTGATTACTGCTTTATATTTTTTATTATAGATTTCATCAAGGTATTTAACAATCTGTTCTATATCATAGCGTACCCGCTTACTCATCTGATAAGCACCTAAGAGACCAATGACCATAAAAAAGGCAAAAATGATAATTAAGCGAGACCAGAGTGTATAAAAGTTTGACATAATGGTATCTAAACGTGTTGCTAGACGTAGGTAGATCACTTCATCATCTACTAAGATCTTCTTTGCTACATACAGATAATGCACATGAGTCGTGACCGAATAGCGGTTGTCCATCCCCAAACCTTCACGACGTGCCTGCATAATCTCATAGCGGTTGGCATGGTTTTCCATGTTAAACTTATCGCTATTGCTGTCAGCTAAAACTGTACCGTCTTCAGAGACAAAGGTAACCCGCTCTTGTATGGCTGCATTGGTGTTGGCAGCAATACGATCCAGATCACTTAGATGATAGGGTTGCATCTGTATTAAGACAATATTATGTTCTAACTGTTGGGTGTTCTCTTCAATGATAAAAGATTTAAGTGTATAATAACTGACGATTGAAGAGACCAGCATCGTGGCCATAAAAAGGCCCACAAAGTTAGCAAAAAAGAAGTGGTGCAGCTTTAACACAGGGTATAACCTACCCCACGAACTGTCTTGATATATTCTTTGCTCTTTTCAGGGTCTATCTTCTCTTTAAGACGGTTGATCGCCACATTGACTGTACGATCTTGATAGATTGCATCCCCACCCCAGACATGCTCAAGCAGATAATCTCGATCTAAAACAACATTTTGATTGCTAATAAGGGTATGAAGAAGATCAAACTCAAGTTTCGTAAGTTCGATATTTTGAGATGCTATAAAAAGTTCACGAGAACCAAGGTCTAAAGTAATATCTCTATAGACCACCTTACCTTCACTCACATCATTTTTAGTTCGTTTTATGATCGCTTTGATGCGTAAGATCAACTCTTTCATATTGAAAGGTTTACTCATGTAGTCATCGCCACCACGCTCAAAGCCCTCTTCAATATCACTCTCTTTGTTCTTGGCACTGAGATAGATAACAGGTGTGTTAATGCCCTTATCGCGCATCTGTGCTACAAACTCGCTTCCCTCAACACCAGGAAGGTTACGATCCATGATCATTAGATCTACTGTCTCTTCTTCCAAAAGTTGCTCTACATTTTTTGTACTTGTAAAACCCATCGTCTCAAAACCAGCTTTATCGAGACTGTATTCGATCAACTCTAAGATATCCTCTTCATCTTCGACAATAACGATAAAAGTACCCATCAAAACTCCTAAAACTAGATATTAAAAGACTAGTAGATGTTGATCTCGCCACCTTTGGCTGCATAGACAAGTAGACTTGCAATGTTCACTGCGCGATCACAGGCGCGCTCTAATTTACGTAGTGTACCAAGTATACGAACATACTCCACTGAAAGCTCTTGTTCACCCATGATCTGCGTCATAATCTCTTTTTCCAAGATGCTGAAAAGATCATCATTCTTACTCTCTTCAACCATGATCTTTCTATAAAGATCATCTACATTACACTCACCCGGTTTGTTAAAACACGCTTCTATGTAGACCATAGCATTAAGAGATGTTGTATGCAGCTTGATGACGATATCATCAAAAGGTGCCAAGTTACACTCACCTTCACAATGCTCTCTCATACGATTCGCATACTTTTTACTACCTTCTGCAATACGAAGCAGTTCATTCGTCAGCTTCAAATATGCCACTAACATACGT
>JALWKG010000008.1 GCA_027081565.1 Helicobacteraceae bacterium | reverse complement strand
TAAATGGAATGACGCTGAGTTGATGAGTATCAATTTTATGAAAATAGTATATAAGGTAAGCATGAGAAAAACCATCTAAATCTTTGAGACCTGCACTATACTCCTCTTTAAATTCAATAGTTGCCAAGACTTCTCTCGCTCCACAAGGCTGCACAGGCATATCTTTTAAATCACAAAAAGGAGATTTTATAGTTGCGATTTGACGTAAACTAACTTCCATCTTCTAAAACCTTTATATAAATAATTTATAAATATTATACGATAAATTTATAAATAATAACTGACTGC
Organism: Helicobacteraceae bacterium; assembly: GCA_027081565.1. GTDB lineage: Bacteria > Campylobacterota > Campylobacteria > Campylobacterales > Sulfurimonadaceae > Sulfonitrofixus. The sequence goes on along the minus strand of JALWKG010000008.1, from coordinate 1,558 downwards.
AATAGAAGAGATGACAATAACAAGCCAAATTGTCGGTATAAGCCTGTACTTCAAAGAGACATTTTTCATCCCCATAAAGTAATCAATAACAAGCTGCCCTTTTATAAATGTAGTAAAAAGAAGCACGCCCACCATAAAACCACTTGCTAAATGCAATTTTCCTAAAAGGTATGCAAATATCGTAAGCACAATCAAAACTAGCCAAACCATCTCTACTGTTCTTTTCATTTTCACTACCTTATAATATAAATAAGTGGAAACAGCACTATCCACAACACATCTACCAAGTGCCAATATACTGCTCCAGTCTCTATACCTCGCGTATTTTCTGCACTATAAGCAGAGGCTTTTGTTCTTCTAAAAATATTAAAAAGAATGATGGTTCCTAATGTAACATGCATAAAATGAAACATCGTAAGTAACAGATAAAACATAAAAAACTTGTTAGTATCGAGTGATATTCCCTGTCCAAAGATGTCTGAAAACTCTAAAAGTTTATTGACTAAAAAGAGACACCCAAAGACAACACTTGCAAGCACCCACTTCGAGGCTTTTTGATTTGCCTCTTTTATTATCTGCTCACCTTTTGCATCTTTTACAAGGTTTACAGCCTTAACAATAAAATAACTCCCCGTAATCAAAATGAGCGTGTCAATAAAGCCCGAAGTTTGATTAAGCAGAAGTTGCGACTTGTTAAAGAGTGCTACATCAGCATGTCTTGAAAAAGCATAGCCTAAAAACATCAAACCAAAGGTGACAAGCTCAATGTAGATTACCAACCAAATAGCAAAATCACCCGGTGGATAAGGCTCTTTAAGCGTTACACTCTTTGCCATCACTCACCCTTTGCAAAGTGAAGAGAGATGAGTTTTTGCAACACTTCTAAGACATCCTCTTCATCACTTAATGATTCAACTATAGAGTGCATACACGCCTCATAAGGGTCAAAACCTTTTACCATCAGTTTTGCCGCATAGATGAGCAGTCTTGTAGAGACAGCCTCTTGAATGTCACTGTCACTCAGCTGGCGAATCTCTCCTGCTATATTTACAAGTTTTTGTGCTGTTGACTCATCAACACCGCTCTCTTTTATAATGACCTCTTTTTCTATCTCAGGCTTAGGGTAGGTAAAACTCAGCGAAATAAAACGCTGCTTTGTACTGGGTTTCATCCCCTTAAGAACATTTTGATAACCGGGATTATAAGAGACCACAAGCATAAAATCAGGATGTGCCTCTATAAGCTCCCCTGTTCTGTCAATCGGCAAGACACGTCTATAATCTGCCAAAGAGTGCAGTACAACCGTAGTGTCTTTACGCGCCTCAATAATCTCATCAAGGTAGCATATTCCACCGTTTCGCACCGCTTTTGTAAGCGGACCATCCTGCCAGTATGTGCCGTTTTCATCTATAAGATGACGACCAACCAAGTCCGCCGCACTCAAATCATCGTGACATACAACGGTATAAACTTCACGACCAAGTTTTTCTCCCATAGTCTCAATAAATCGCGTCTTACCGCATCCTGTAGGACCTTTAATAAGTACGGGCAGATTCAT
>JALWKG010000007.1:308-1851 GCA_027081565.1 Helicobacteraceae bacterium | reverse complement strand
GCTGATTACCTTATTCCTGCGGTATCTCAGAGTGCTGACTTTGCTTTGTTACCAGAAGAGTGGGAACTTGAGATGACCTCTTGGGGAACGCTGTTGACAAACGGTAAAGATTACATGACATCACGTCCAGGTGTCTTTGCTGCAGGTGACTGTGAGTATGGTCCTATGACGATTGTCAATGCCGTCGGTCAAGCTAAGCGCGCTGCTTCTGTAATGAGTCGTTATGTCCAAAATGGTGGCAAGATCACCTTGACTGATGACGAGATCATGGAAGACCATTTGCGTCGTATGAAAGTCTATGACAAAAAAGAGAAGATAGTTGGTTGGCTTCCTGGACTTCCTCGTGAAGAGTCAGAAGTCCTTGATGTTGATGTGCGTAAGTTCAACAATATGGAAGTTAACCTAGGATTTACACAAGAACAAGCATTAGGCGAAGCAGATCGCTGTATGCGTTGTTACTATATCGCGATGGTCGCGTACTAAAGGGAGGTCGGATGATTAATTTTAAGATAAACGGCCACTCAGTAACGGCTGAACGTGGTGAGACTATTATCAATGTAGCCCGCCGTGAAGATATTTATATCCCAACGATGTGTTACCTTGAAAAGACAACGCCGTGTGCATCATGTCGTCTATGTAGTGTAGAAGTTGAAGGTATGGACGGTTTTGTTCTTGCGTGTAACACCCCACCAACAGAAGGTATTAACATCATCACTGACTCTGAAGTGTTAGAGACAGAACGTACTAATATTATGCGTATGTATGATGTCAATCATCCTTTAGAATGTGGTGTCTGTGATAAGTCAGGTGAGTGTGATCTTCAAAATAAGACATTAGAGTTTAATGTTGGTGTTCAACAGTTCGCCGCGAAAGATCAGCCACGAAAGATAGAGAACTGGGGCCTTATAAACTATGATCCAAGTCTCTGTATCTTATGTGAAAAATGTACTCACGTCTGTAATGAAGTGATCGGTGATGATGCCTTAGACCTTCTTTTTGGTGGTTATAACTCCAAAGTCATCCCTAAAAACTCTGATGTACTTGATTGTACTTTCTGTGGTGAGTGTATTGCAGTTTGTCCAGTGGGTGCATTGATCAGTTCAGACTTCCAGTACAGTGCAAACTCATGGGAACTCTCAAAGGTACCGGCAACGTGTGCACACTGTAGCGCTGGTTGTGCTTTAGAGTATGAAGTCAAACATGCTGGTATTGATTCTAATGGCAGTGAGAGCATTTATCGTGTGAAAAACAACTTTGAGTATGCAACACTTTGTGGTGCAGGACGATTTGGTTTTGATTATGATAACAAAGCGACTAAAGATGAAGTGGCATTTGCAAAAGCAGTAGAAGCTGTCAGTAAAGCCAAAGCGATCCGTTTCTCTTCTTTGATCACCAATGAAGAGGCTATGATCTTAAAAGCACTGAAAGAGAAGCTGGGACTTAAACTCTTTAACAGAGATGCCCGTCATATGCAGCTTTTTATGGATGCTTACGCTTCGGTGAGTGGAACGAAACACTACTCTGCAGATCTTGAAAGTCTCAA
>JALWKG010000007.1:0-298 GCA_027081565.1 Helicobacteraceae bacterium | reverse complement strand
CACGTCATAATGGTGCAAAAGTGGTTTACATGCACCCTCTTGAAGATGCACTGCTTCAAAACACTGTGACACAGTTTGTGAAGTATGAAGTCGGAACAGAAGAGGGTGTCTTAGCACTACTTGCGCAGACATTAATAGTAGACCAAGAACTGACACAACGTGAGCAAGCCTTTATCGATACTCTTGATGAAGGTTACTTAAGTGCTGAGACCAATGTTGGAGACGACGAACTTGAACTGATGAAAAAGCAGTTTTTACGTTCTAAATCCAAGACCTTAGTCATCGGTTCAGATATATT
>JALWKG010000006.1 GCA_027081565.1 Helicobacteraceae bacterium | reverse complement strand
GCCTAAAACTTTTTTCATATTTTTCCCAAATAGCGCCATCTATGGCTTATTTAAACCCCTAATTATACCTCACTATCTGTAAGAAAAGCATCTCAAAAACTCTTTTCAACTTTTTTCGCTATAATTCGCGCACTATTTTTATATAAGGTCTATAAATGACAGGCATTTTGCTTATAACTCAAATTGTTTTAGTGATTATCATCGTAATCGCTGTACTCTTACAAAAAAGCTCAAGTATTGGTCTTGGGGCATACAGCGGCTCAAACGAGTCAGTTTTCGGAGCCAAAGGCCCTGGAAGTTTTCTAGCAAAGATGACCTTTATATTTGGGTTTTTATTTGTAGTCAACACCATCACTCTTGGTTACTTCTATGCACAAGCCAGTAATGCTTCTGTTGTCGACAATGTTGCAGAGACTACAGATGTTGCAGCACCAGCAGCTCCAGCACCTGCAGTAGAAGCAAACACTACAAAATAGTACCTTGCGTAAGCTGCTATTACTTACGCTAGTTCCGCTATATCTCTGGGCAGATGCCCACCTCTTTGTATTACACCGCTTTGATGATGCAAGGCACCCTTCTACTGACACATCTACACAGATCCTTCGTGCAGAGTTCGAATATCTCAAAAAGAACGACTATACGGTTATCTCCCTTCAGAAGCTACATCAGGCATTAAAAAATGGTGAAGAGATCAATGACAAATGGGTCGTTTTCACAATAGATGACAGTTTTAAGAGTTTCTATGAAAATGGCCTTCCCCTTTTTAAAGAGTACGACTACCCTTTTACCCTTTTTATCTATGTTGAGGCGACAGTAGGCCATTATGGTGACTATATGTCTTGGGAGCAGATCAAAGAAAGTAGCAACTATGGTGAGATAGGTTTTCATTCCTATTCTCATCCTCATCTGGTCTCTCTGAGCGATGAAGAGATCACCAAAGACTCTCAAAAAGGCCTTAAGATCATGGAGGACAACTTGGGCTACAAACCCAAGTACTATGCGTATCCTTATGGAGAGTACAGCCCACGAGTCCGCACACAAATTGAGGCTTTTGGTTTTGATCTTATCATCAACCAAAATGCTGGTGCAGTTGATCAAAACAGTGATATGCACGACCTTGACCGTACCGCATTAACCGGTGCCAACAACATAAAAGTAAAACTTCGTACAAAAACATTGCCAACCACATGGATTAATCCAAAAGATTGGCCAAAAAATGGTAAAATCTCGACACTGAAGGCCACTTTGCCTCAAGAGGTCAAAAGAGTCGAGTACTACATCTCTGGTTACGGTTGGAAAGTGGCAGCTGTCAAAAGTGGTCACCTAGATGTCAAGATCGATACAAAACTAAAGATGCGCCGTACCCGTCTCTTTTTAAAAAGTGGCAATCGCCAAAGTAGCTTAATGCTAGTAAAACCCTAAGGAGAAACAATGACAAATGATATTATAGAAGAATGTAAAATGAATATGGAAGGCTCAGTCGAGCATATGCACCACAGTTTTAAGACACTGCGTACAGGTAAGGTCATGGTCTCTGTACTTGATGGTGTTAAAATCGACTATTATGGATCACCAACAGCACTTGACCAAGTAGGCTCCGTTATCGCAACCGATGCAACGACTATCATCATCTCTCCTTGGGAGAAGCCTCTTGTTGCAGATATTGAAGCAGCTATTGCTAAAGCAAATATTGGTGTCAATCCAAACAGTGATGGTGAAAAGATCATTCTTAACTTCCCTCCAATGACTGTAGATCAACGTAAAGAGACTGTCAAAAAGATGAAGGGTATGGGCGAAGATGCAAAGGTATCTGTTCGTAATGACCGTCAAAAAGCAAATAACGAGATCAAAAAA
>JALWKG010000005.1 GCA_027081565.1 Helicobacteraceae bacterium | reverse complement strand
AGGTTGCACTCATCCAACAACTATATGTCACCTGTTGACTTTGAAAATCAGTTGTTACTTAATGGCAAGAGTGCTTAGGATATTTAAAAAGTGTCCTGTTTAGTGTTGACAGATCAACTCCCTATAAAACTGGCTACTACATTATCTACTTCTATAGGGTAGTCACTTGAGTTGAGACCTGCTTGGTCTATGAGTTCTCTTATCCCCTCTGCATCTAAGAGTGAGAGTTTTGAAAGCACTACGGCGTTATAAACAACTGTGTATTTTTTCGGATTGAAGTAAGCGTCACTGGCATTTACATCTGTTATACCCATCTCCAAGCGTACTCTCTGTGCTATGTTGGGGATGGGGAGAAGTCCTGTTGGTGCACCTGCATAAGTAGCGTTAAAGACACCCTGAAGTTGGTCGTCACTTAAACCTTTTGAAAGAAAAATTTCATCAAAGTAGACTCCCATCTGCTCCTCTACATACGTCAGAGCCTCTTTTTCTATCTTGTTTTGAACACTGTCCAAGATAGTCGCCTGTAACGCTTCTAGTTCTTTACGACTAGGTGCACCCAGCTCTTCACCTATGACTGCCATAGGTTCAAGAAGGTCTAAGATGTTTCTTATTGACTCTTTTATCTCTCCTAGACTATCTCTTAGTTCACAGCCACTTAGTTCGCTTGGAACGCCTAAAAGCTGGTTTTCATAACATCCATACCACTCTTTTGCCGGCTCATAGAACTTTTCTCGCTCTACAGCTTTATACATAGAGACATTCTTGTCATTCATAAAGTCTGCTATAGTCTCTTTTACTTCACAGCCTCTGTCTCTCATGACTTGTGCGACATCTTCTATGGCTACACCGCTGAGTTCTCCATCAGCACAAGAACTCCACTCCTCAAAGTCTTCTACGAGAAGTGTCTCTTTTCTCATAGTGTTTACCAAGGTCTCACTCATAGCCACACCATAAGCACTCATAGCTTCATCTATGTCGTTATTCCAGCTTATAAGCAGACCTTTTATAGGTGATACATTTGAGTTTAGAACTTGAGCGAGGTCTATAAGCAGTTTGTTTATAAGAACAAGGGCATCACCAACCTTTTGAGCCTCTTGTCTTACATCTTCGGCTCTGCTTAAAAAGTCATACTTATAGTGAAGGGCCCTGTTTTCCAGTTTTGTTGCTTCAGAAAGTATCGTGTTGTTAAAGTTTATTACTGCATCCCTGGCTGCATTACAAACAGGGTCATCTACCATTGCCGGTACAGGTCCGCATATTTTATTACCCAACCAATCTTTTATACACTCATCTTTATATCCAGGTATTTTTGGACAAGATGGAGGGTTAGGCTTGAGTTCATCTAGCTTGTTTCTCCACTCTTGAAGTTTTGAAAGCGCCTTTGTTTCAAAGTTTTTCATCTCAGAAGTCGCTTTGGCCAAATCCCCAAAACGTTGGTTGTCTATGTTGGCTAAAAGAGTGTAAAGCTTATCTGTATATTTTTGCTGTTGGTCTATGTTGGCGTTTGAGTTGTTAATGATCTTTTGCAATAAATCTAAAATAACCGTAGTTTGCTCTGTAGTTATAGCATAACCATAGTAGTTTGAAATCATCTTTAAGATTTCTTGGTCTATCTCCGCCCAAACAGGCTGGTTTGCCAAATCGTCTACCCCGTTTTTCAACTTCGTTATAGCAGCTAAATGCTCTCCGCCAAGAGCAGTGTACTGCTTTTGTATCGCATCAGGGTATATAAGCGTATCTCTTATGTACTCGCCATACTCTTTATCTAAAAGCAACTGGTCTCCAAAGTCACCTAAAAGCGTTCCTTGAACATCTCTTAACGGTGGTGTTCTGTCAGCTATGAACTGCTCTAGTTTTATATGACGGTATTCAGAAACTACTGTATCTTCAAAAAAAGAGAAAACTTCTCCGCTGTATTGGTTAATGTAAGTGTGTGAAAAAACATCAGTTGATGCATGGGTGAGATATCCGTAGGCAAATGCTTTTGGTTTCATACCCTTTTCTCCTTTTTTCAGAAGATACTCCAACCATTGGCTAGAGTACCAAACACTCCCATCTTTAGAACCGTTAGTTATACCGCCTGGGTGTACTATCATCTGTCCGGCAACCATGTCAGGAACAGCATCTGGCCCTATGGTTCCCATGAGATATGTTGACTTGTTGTTTAAAATCGCCTCTTTGACATCATATGATGGTGCTATTTTGACAACCCTGTTTGCCCCTAACTCAAAACTTAAAAGCCCATCATCTTCCAGGTCGTTTATAACTTCCTGTCCTACCCACATATGTGTCTCTAGTTTAAAGCCTCAGCTGGAACACTCCCGCCCACTAATAATGACAAGCCAATCAGAGATTTTATGATTACATTCATTTATATTTCCTTATAAGTAAATTCTATTAGAAGCATACCTAAAATATAATAAAACATAAGAAAACACAAAACATTAAATAAAAAAGAGTGTTAACCCGATTCTTTGTATAAGATATATTATGGTTGGTATATTATTGGACAACTGGAGACGCTTGCATTTGGTAACTGGTTTGAATATCGGCGGACATTTGAGTAGTATGGATGTGGTGTAGGGATGTTCTTATTGATCTAGAAGAGGCCTCGGAGTAATACTCACGCTTTTTTTGGAGCAGGGACCTCGCTGTCTCTATTTTCAAGTTTATAAAAGTTCAAAATATCATCTTCTAAGACCATCTTGCAAAACTCAGGCTCTTTACCCATCGCTTCAAGTTCAATGATAAGTTCGATGATCTCTTGTTTGAGACGTACCTCTGGAGTGACGTATCCACAAGCGCCCATTTTAAAACCTATTGACCGATGTCTGAGAGTGCTTTAGTCACTGCTTCTTTGAGTTCAGGAGAGATACGGTCTGCCTTGTCACGGATCCATTTCAAGAAACCTGGATCTTTTTCAGCGACTTCTGCCGGTGTCTCACCACGGTATTTTGCAAACGGTATGGTGATCTTGATCTGAGACTTGGTGTCTGCCATGATCTTCTCCATGGTGTAACGCAGGTCGCCATCAAGATCAAAGGTATCGATCATGTACTGAAGTGAGTTTCTGTCGTTAAGTGCGATCTCTTCAAAGGTCTTGCCTTTGTGTTTACCAAAAGTCATGATGTCAAGCATGATCGGTGCAGAACAGAGTTCCATCATCTCATCACGACTTTGTCCATCCGCTAAAAGATGGTCTAAAAAGAGTTTAAGTACCACAACATCACCCAAAGCATCGTGTGCACGCACTTCTACACCCAGTTCCTCAATGATCTCTGGTTCACGCTTGTAAAGACCCAGTTCATAACGCTTATGCTGGAGACCATGAGGTGTGTTCAATGGATACTTCTTACGTAAGATTCTATATGTGTCGATGAGTTGCATCTGAGAGGTAAAGCCCTCTTTCGCCAACATCGCCTCATCAAACTCAGCATTTTGAATGACTAAGATGTTTTCAGGGACATTAAGCTCGTTAAGACGTGCAAATGCTTTGGTGTCTACACAAGCCGGTTTGCCTTCAAGCATCTCTGGAGTGATACCGTGAATTGCCATAGACTCAAACTTCGTCTCAAGTGGTGCTGTACAAAGATCATCATACATCTCTAAGATCTTGCCGTCCATGTCCGTTACCAAATAACTGAGTTGTATAATACGATCTTCTTCGTCTACGCCTGTTGTCTCTGTGTCTAATATAATATATTTCAAATTTTTCCTTTAGTAACGCAATTATACTCTTTTTTTTTCAAAGCTTATGTCAGCTTTTTATTGGCAGTTGTATACAGAACTCCGCCCCACCCTTTTCACCGTTGATCGCGTAGATCTTACCCTTCATGTGCTCTTGCACAATTATTTTCGCCATATAGAGTCCAAGACCCGTGCCATTTTTTGACTTTGTACTAAAATAAGGTTCAAAGATCCTTGTCAGCAGTGCTTCGGGTATGCCCTTTCCACTGTCTCTAATGTAAAGCATCGCATCTCCATCATGTTCGTCGATGATAATCTCTATCTTTTTATCACGCTTCTCTAATGAGGCCAGTACATCGATGGCATTATTTAAGATGTTGATGACCACCTGAATGAGCTCATTGGGAAGTGTCTCGATCAGCAGTTGTTCCTTACCCTGACAACTCACCTCAATAGCATAAATATCGGTTCGCGCTTTGACAAAGTTACAAGCACGCTCAACCAGATCTCGTATATCCGCCGACTCATTTTTGTTGTCGGGCTTGAAATAGGTCTGGAAATCATCAATAGTGTCAGAAAGATAAACCAATGTGTCTGACACTGAGACCAAAAGTTCATCCCTGTCATCTTTTGGACGATTATTCATAATAGCGTTGATCTGCATATTTGAAATACGCAAAGTTGTCGTTGCCAGTGGCTGTCTCCATTGATGGGCGATCATACTTAACATCTCACCCATCGCGGCAAAACGTGACTGCGTGATCAGCATTTCCTGTTTTTCATGAACCTCTGCTACTTTATTGGCGACAGTCTCACTCAAACTCTCATTAAGTACTCTTAACTCATTGGTCTGCTCCAGCACCTTACTTTCCAAGGCACTGTTAAAGGCTTTAAGTTGCCTTCTCTGTTTAAAGATAAGTTGATAGTTTTCATCTATGACCTTATGAAAAGAGTAGGTAATAGCAGAGACCAACAGTAGTGCAAAGATGAGATAAAAAATTTGGGTATAGGTAAAGTCTATAGGATAGAGTGTCTGTATTTTTAAAACTAAAAGTGATATAAAAAGTGCCAAGTTCCATAAAGCACCTACTTTTGGCCCCTTTAAAAACATAAAGGTCACAACAAAAAAGAAGAGCCAGACAAACTCCATATCTTCAAACTTACTAATGAGCATCAAAAAGTCTAAATATAACAAAGAGATCAAAGCACTCAGTGAGGTGACAATATCTAACGCCTCTCTCTTTTTACGTAAATAGAGAATACCTCCTGTAAAAAAGAGAAATACGGCGATGTCAGTTACTAAAACCGTATAACGCGCATAATACCAATCATATAATATACCCTGACCCACAGCAAAAAAACCAAGTGCTACTACAATGTTAAGAAGATAAAAACGCTGTTTTAAGAGATATTCATCGTCTGAAAAACGCCATCCGCTTGAGAGAAAATTTTGTAAGAGCCTTCGTTTAGAGATCGCCAATGACTATTCCCAATCTTTAAATTTTGAGGTAGCATGTTTGTCTTTTTTATATTGACGTTGATTCACACTTTTTTCAATCTGGTTGGCACTGTAAAGAAGATCTTTTTTGATCTCGTCAAACTCTTTATCAGAGTCACGATAAGCGATGATCTTCTCTACCAGTTTTTCCAACTCGTTAAACTCACCTTTATAAAGCGCGATCTTCTCGATGCGGTCCAAATAACGTTTGTTGTTATCTACCTTTTTGTCAAAGACCGCTTTCGTTGATTCTTCTACTTTAGTAAGATAGTTGATAATGCTGCTGGTGAAACGTTCAAGTACCCGTATATAACGTAACCGTTTTGTATTGTCTTCACGTTTGGTCGATGCTTTTGCCATACTTTCTTTATCTTTATTATAAATTTACATTTTAGTTGTACAATTATGGGCATCTCTTATACTTCCCTTTTAATAAAGGGATTGAGATGTCACATCATTATACACAAGGTTAACCATGAAACGACTGATTGTTTTACTACTACTTTTAACACCATTTTTGCATGCAGAATATAAACTTGAGCCCTACTCCAAAACACTTCAAAACCAACATATCCCCATCGTGGATATCCGTACTGTCGGCGAATGGAAAGAGAGTGGTCTTATCAAAGGTGCTATCCCCATTCAGTTTTTCAATGAACATGGACAGTATAACATCCCAGAGTTTTTAAAAGCACTCAACGCCAGTGTAGACACTTCTAAACCCTTTGCTCTGATCTGTCATACCGGTAGTCGTACAAAGATGGTGGCACAGTTTTTGTCAGATGAACTTAAATACAATGTCATCGACATTCAGGGGGGCATGGAAGCAGCGACCAAAGCACATGCTCCTATCGTTCCTTACAAAAGTCATTAAGTCATGAAGATGGCGAAGTTTCTTTTCGCCTTGGCGTTACGTATTGTCATCACATTTGGAGTGATCGCACTGATCGTATTTTTACTGTGGGGATTTTTGTATCTTCTGCTTTATTAAGCGTTTAAGTACTCTTGATCGCTACTTTTTCTTAAAACGATATTCCAAGCTTTCCAACTGCTCTCGCAATTTTGGTTGAATATCCCCTTGAAACTCTAAAAAGTCCTCGTTCGTCGTACCACCACACCCTAATTTTTTCTTCAAGATTTTAAGTAGTGTCTTTTGCACCTCTTTTTCAAGAGCAAAAGGACCGACTAATGTCACCACTTTCCCCCGTCGTTTTTCTTTATGAAAAACAAGTTGATGTTTTTGTGGTGTCATCTTTTCTGAAGAGAGACTTTTACGTTTTTCTGAGACAACATTCCAACTACTCTCATCAAAATCAGTACCGATCTCAAAATCCAGAACTTTACCTCGGGCCATCACTTCTCTCCCACAAATTCAAAACGGGGCATGCAGAGACCATCTACATTAACACTCTCAGTAAACATCTTCAAAGGACGTACCCAAAGACCTTTTTCACCATAGAGTGCACGATAAAGAACGAGTTCCTCTTCAGTCTCCGAGTGACGCACGACATCGATCACCTCATACTGGTTACCTTTGTAGTGCTGATAAAGACCGCTTTTAAGCACGCTTTACCTTCTGCACCAAAGCACTGACACCTGGGATGTCCAATTCGCCATTTTGTGCCATCATCATTATAGGGTTTTTACAGTAAAGGTCATTGTCATAAACGATCACGATCACCTCATCACCCTCTTTTAAAAAGGTCTTCTCCCCATAAGGGGTATAACGTGTCGCACCAATACTGATAACGGCTTTTTCAGGATATCCCGCTTTAGCGATGTAGTCTAACAGTGGTTCTAGTGGCCCGTGGTCAACCTGGCTGTTGATCTGGTTTATCATCCACTCCGTCAACTTCTCATAAAAAAAGCTGTAACCACTTAGTTCCACATCTTCACCATAACGCATCATCATGTCACCACTGCGTAAAAAGCTACAAATGCGCCAATGATCAAGCATACTTCCATCTTCAAACTTGTCGATGTCTATGAGTGTACTACTAAGACCCTTGCTTTCAGGACCCCAGTTTTTCTTTTCAGAGATCTTTTTAGCGCCCTCTTTACGGATAGAGCAGTCATTATAAGCGCCAAACTGTTTGGGTGTGATAGCAGAGACTTTACCATCAATATAAGTGATGTCACATACCAGACCGACTTCAGGTTCTGCCTGTACATTAAGACTTTCATCTTTAGGCAGTATCACGGTGTTATCTGAAAGTGGATAGATCCCTAACTGGTTCTCAAAACCTGGGATATAAAAAGGAAACATCCCTTTTGGCCCGTTAGGATCTTCCGTGATAACATCTTTAAAGTCTTCCATCTCACCGGCTTGTTCCAGGTGCAGTGCAAAATTACCTGCGATACCTAGACCAAGGCAGTTTTTATAAAGAGCCATTTGACTTGGCCTCTACAAACTCCTCATATGAGCCTTTAAAGTCTATATAGCTTCCATCAGCATGAAGCTCGATCACGCGTGTTGCAAAAGCGTCAAGTAACTCACGGTCATGAGAGACACAGATGACGTTGCCCGTAAAGTTGTAAAGTGCTTCACCTAGGGCGACGATGGCCTCAAGGTCAAGGTGGTTGGAAGGCTCATCGAGCACTAGAAAGTTTCCATTTTCAAGCATCATACGAGACAGGACCATACGGTGCTTTTCACCACCAGAGATCTTCTCAACCGATTTCTCTTGCTGTTCACCATTAAAGAGCATACGTCCCAGACAGTTACGGATCTCAGCAACATCACCTTTAGGATCAAAGCCACGTAACCAGTCGTAAAGTGTTCCATCACCAGAGATGGTGTCTGCTGCATCTTGAGGGAAGTAAGAGCTCTCTATGGTCGCACCCCAAGTCACTTCACCCTTTGTTGGTTTTATCTCTTCCATCATAATCTTACAAAGTGTTGTTTTACCCACACCATTGGCACCAATAAGTGCTATCTTTTCACCCGGTTCAAAAACAAAGTTCATCTCTTTAAGTACTTCAAGATCCCCATAAGAGTGAGAGATGTTTGCAAGTGTCAGTGCCTCATCACCCATCTGACGTTTTGGCTTGAAAACAATACTTGGGTCACGACGTGAAGAGGGCTTAATATCTTCGATGTTGAGTTTGTCAAGTTGTTTTTGACGAGAGGTTGCCTGTTTTGCTTTAGATGCATTTGCAGAGAAACGACGGACAAAAGCTTCCAGGTCTGCTTTCTCTTTTTGCTTTTTAGC
>JALWKG010000004.1 GCA_027081565.1 Helicobacteraceae bacterium | reverse complement strand
GCGTGAGGTCTATAGTGACTTGGTCTGCTTATACAACCGCTTAGAACAAACATCCCAAAAGTAATCAGCAGTGCCCAGATAATCCATTTAAGTTGATACATTTTAGATCCTTTACCTTTTAAACAGTATAAGAACTAAGCGTTTCAAAAACGTTGCAATTCAACCGTAACGCAATTTACTAATACTTTTTATTGGTATTTACCAAAAGATCTTTTTCGTTAAGGTCGCTTATGAGGCTTTTTAGGTTTTTCAGTGAAAAAAGTTTTACTGTTTCACTCTTCTCTTTTTTGAGCTCGTTGGAAAAGCCACTTTTGGAAAAGATGACAAAGACATCTGGATCGAGCTCTGCTTTAGAACACTGCTCTTTTAACTTGGCAAGTTCACTCTTTTTTGCTTTAGACTTGGAAAACTTACAGACCCCTGCCACGATCTTACCTGACTTGGTCTTAGCCAAGATATCGATCTCACTGTTTTTGTCCCAGTATGAGCCTATCTTTTCTATAGGATCTTCTTTAAAGCTAGTTTTGAGCATCTCCATGACAAGTTGTTTATAGACCAGGTCGGAAAAGTCCTGTTTCATGTTCTCTAAACGTTTTTTCACCTCACTGTAGTCACCATCTCTAATACCTTTGTAGTAAGGAGATATCGAGGAGAACCAAAAACGTAAAAAAGGAAGTGAGATATAGAACTTGTCAGAGACCTCTTCGCGTTCATTGACAGGTTTGGCTTGAGAGCTGTCACGGATCAACAAGTCGTTCTCTACCAAGAAGTCTATAGAGGCTTCCCCATCTTCTCGTGAGACATTGGCACGTTTAAAGGCTGAGTGTTCACGTCTGTCTCCTATGGCGATCCCACTGAGCAGTGCATGGTGGGTACGGTCACTTTGTGTGATCTTGGCAATATCACCATGAATATAACGGTAGTTTTTTAAGACCTTCTCTTCTATAAGTTCATCAAGAGGACGTGAAAGATCGACCTTCCATCCCATCCCACCAAAAACTGCAAAGTACTCTATAGCCTCTTCAAAGTCAGTGGCACCGTTTTGAAAACAGAAAGAGCGAAATTGTTCAAGTGTTGTTGGATGTTTAGCCATAATGATAGTACCTTTAAATTATTTGTGACATTATAACAACTCTTAGGATTTAAGCACAATTGATTTTGTAATCTAAGAAGAGGCTTTCTACTGGTATATGTAATTGCTTATGCAAATTGCGAATCATTTCAATAGTTAGTTTTCTTTTTCTATTTAGTACTTCAGAAACTCTTGACTTACTTCCTACAATTGCAACTAAATCTTTTTGTTTTAAACCTTCTTGTTCCATTCTAAATTTTATTGCTTCTATAGGATCAGGAGCATCGATCTTATAAAACTGCTCTTCATAAGCTTCAACTAATGTCGTCAAAATTTCCAACTCATCCATTTGAGGTGTATTTGGTTTGGAACGCATTAAACTTTCTATTCTGCTAAGCGCATCAATATAGTCTTGTTCTTTTTTAATTGGTTTGATATTCATTTTATAAATCCTCTTTGTTTACTTTGTCATATAGTTATCCAGCACGCATCTTTAAAATAGCTGCAACATCGATCTCTTTTTCATAACGCACAAACTTGGGTTCTAACTGCTCTCTGGCATAAACAGTCATACGGTCCGCCAATTCATTGCCTTCCAAACCCGCATGTGCTTTAATGTGATCAAGCGCAACATCCTCTTTTATCTTGTTGTAGAGGGCGTAACAGAGTTGGATGATCTCCAAATTTTTAATAGCGCCCCCTTTTTTAGTCCAACCCTTTTTCTCCCAGCCTTTAGCCCAGACCTTGACACAGTTTATGGAGTACATCGAATCACACTTTATCT
>JALWKG010000003.1 GCA_027081565.1 Helicobacteraceae bacterium | reverse complement strand
ATTTTACAGTACGACTGTATGCCAACAAAGCCTATAGTCCGGTATTTCAACTCTCCAAAGTGCTTAAAAGAGTATTAGGTTTGAAAACTGACATGGTTGATGCCGGTGCAAAACGTTTGGCCGCACACTTTGGACTCTTTTTTGTGTTGAGTACCTTAGTCACATATTTTGCAGGTTTTCAAATTTTGATGTATGGGGTTGTGTCTGTGTTTCTCTTTTGTCTCTCTCTTGAGCTTCTTTTTGCTTATTGTGTTGGTTGTAAGATCTACTTTATTTACCGAAAATTTGTTCCGGAGCGTTTCTGATGGCTGGGATCTCGACACGTGGGATCTACGGTTTGGCTGCCATGCATGTCTTGTCTCATGCACCTCACAGCAGAGCCATGCAGATCAAAGAGATCGCTGCGATGACACAAGTGTCTCACTCTTACCTGGAACAACTGCTCTCGGCCCTTCGCAAGGGTGGTCTTGTGAGCAGTATCCGTGGTGCTAATGGTGGATACAAGCTGGCGAGTCCTGCACATGAGATCACTGTTTTGGAGATTATTGAAGTCTTGGAAGGAGCACTCTGCAAAATCGAGGGAAATGTTGGTGCAAGTGTGATCTTAGAGTATTTTTGGGCAGACATTCATGAAAAGGTAAAAGGTCTCTTTATGTTAAAACTCTCCGAACTAGACCAGGCATTTCAGCCATATCACTACAATATATAAACAAAAGTCACAAAAAATCATTTTCTCCAGGTGCTTTCAATTTCTATTTAGTTTTCTTATAGTAATTTAAAAGATAACACTCCTGTTAATCTTAAAGAAGAAAGTCTATTATGAACCCTACTGAAGCTACACTTCTTACTATAGCTATTATTTTATTACTAGGCCTTGTTATCTATTCGATGGTCTCAAACAAAAGTGCTAAACCTAAATCAGCTGCATCTCAGGCGGAGTCGCTCAAAAACATGTTAGATGAGTATGTCAAAAAGTCTCAGGATAGAGAGATGACGATCTCAGAAAACTTTGAGGCTTCAAACATTGTGATCCCTACCAAACAATATGATATGTATGATAACTCCAGAGCAGTTGAAGAGATGGGGTTGACGCAAGAAGAGGCTGATGCTTTTGTAAATGACCTGGTGAAGGCCGTTCAAGCGGAAATACCAAAAATAGAAGCTTCTATCTTAAAGGGTGACTATAAAACTGTTGAAGAGATCGTCCATACGATTACAGGTTCATCTTCTACATTAGGTTCAGGCGGTGTCTCTTCTGCCTTAATCAGTTTTTATGCGGCAGTGCAGCATAGAGATAAATTGGACGAACTATATGTACACCTTCAAAACTTAAAATATTACATACTAGAGTTAAATGAACAATCTGCTAAAGATGAGCGAAGCTAACAGTATAACACCCAAAGTCACTATTATAGTAGTGGTTTAAATCTCCCATTTTTTCCTAAATCACTATCTATACCCTCAAAATAGTAGCATTTAAATTAAGATAAATATAAACTGAGTAGAATGTACTATTAAATAAATTAATAGGTATTCCTAACTTTTATACTAAAGGACCGATGTGGCAAAGAAGAAGAGACAACTTGACCATGATGATGCACTGTTTGAGCAGTACGATTTTGATGAGCTCAAAGAAGAGTTGAATATTGTCGCTTTGGCAAAAATGCAGGCAAGAGAGAACAAGCCTGTAACAGATGCGACACACCTTGATGCCAATGAACAGAAGATCACCTCTTTTTTTAAAGACAGACTTTCTTCTGTCAAACAAGAGATCTATAAAAAAGTGGCCTCTTATGACCACATGGCCATGCGTGTGAGTGATATCACTACCATACTGGCTGAAGCGAAATATGCCAGTGAAGAGTTTGTTCAAAACATTA
>JALWKG010000002.1 GCA_027081565.1 Helicobacteraceae bacterium | reverse complement strand
GGACTCATACAAGCAAGAGGCTATAGACTTTTTAATGTCAATAATATCAAATTGGCACGCTATAAAGAGATCTTTCCAGGTGCTGCTAAAACAGATCAGATCGATGCACGTAAGATCGTTGAACTCTTTTCATTACAGCAGCATCTCCCCGTATCTAAAAAAGTACTACAAGAGATCAAACCTTTTGACGATACCAATACAAGACTGAAACGACTTACACGACGACGTAAACAGTTAGTGCAAGAAAAGATAGCTCTTATTAACCGCTTCTCCACCGAACTTCAAAGCGTTGCACCAGACCTCAAGCTAATCACCAAAGCTGTAGACAACTTGTGGTTCTTACGTTTCTTTACGTTCAAAGAAGATATGCGAGATCTCGTTAGATTAAGGGCAAAAAGTATTTTAAAGATCAAACAGCTTGGACCTATGCGGATCACACTTATCGAAGCTTGGCAAAAAGATGCCAGCTTCAGTCCGGAAGTTGAATATACAGCATCTATGTTTTATGATGATGCGATGAGACTGCTTATGCTAAAAGAAAAGATAAAGCAGCTCGAAGATGCCATTGCTCAACTTATACCTTCTTCACAAATGGCAAGGGTTATCGAGACTATACCAGGATTCGCAACTGTCACTGCAGGTGAACTAGCAGGTGAGATCGGTACCTTGGATCGCTTTAACAGTGAAGCTTCTTTAGCATTATATTTGGGCATGACAAACCTTGATAATAGTTCTGGTAAGTACAGAGGTTCCAAACGTAGTCTCTCAACCAATAGACATGCGAAAATGGCCATGATAACAGCAACAATGAAACATACTCAACATGTTGAAGAATCAAAGAAGTACTTAGAAAAAAAGATATCAGAAGGTAAAAAATACCAACAAGCAATACGCTCTATGGGGAGACACTTGGTACGTGTGATCTGGAATATGATTCAGCAAGATAGAGCTTATATGATTAAATGAAAATCACTCTTTTTTAAGCAAGTAATCAGGAGGAATGTTCTGGTGATGAAAAAAAACGGGTCTGGTGGTGAAAGTTTACTTATTCTATACTAAAAAATCAGTTCGAGAAGAAAAGAAAGCACATGCAAGAAAAAATAAGATGATGAATTCTTCCAATGACTATCAAAGTCTACTCACTTCTAACAAGAAGTATAACGCTATACTCTGCTTCTATTAGCAGGGTAGATGACTTTAGGTTATCTTGATGCCTGACTATTATTAAATACAAGGTATAAAATGATCTGTCCCTGCGGCTCCGGAAAAAATTATGAAGCTTGCTGTAAGCTCTACATCGAAGAGAAGAAAAAAGTTCCAAATGTAGAGTACCTAATGCGCTCAAGATACACCGCTTTTGTACTCAAAAATGCCCAATACATCTTAGAGACCAACTACAGACAGACCATCAACGACAAAGAGATCAAACTTCTTGAACGTGAGTTTGATTCCGTAGAGTGGCTGCAGCTCTATGTCATCGACTCCACTAAAAATGAGGTCGAATTCAAGGCTTACTTCAGAGACTTTGATGAAAAGCTCCATGTCATGCATGAACACAGCCATTTTGTTTTTGAAGAGGGGAAGTGGTATTACCGTGACGGTGTCATCTTTAACTCTAAAATAGAACGTAATGAGCCCTGCCCTTGTGGAAGTGGAAAAAAGTATAAACAGTGCTGTGGCAGACGATAGCCATCCCTCAAAAATATAATATATAGCTAAACACAATATACAATAATCTTTATATATTGATTTCTTCTTCCCTGCGATAAAATACGAAAAAATCTTAGGAGAAGTCAATGACAACAACGATCAGCAAAACACTAATGGTACTTTCAGTACTTACAACATCTGCATCCAGCATCCTGGCTGCCGAGCATGAG
>JALWKG010000001.1 GCA_027081565.1 Helicobacteraceae bacterium | reverse complement strand
GAATAAGATAGCATCTGTGATAAAAACGAGACAACTCCCCGTTAAGATGATGTTACAGATCCATGATGAGCTCATTTTTGAGGTTGATGAAGCTGATGCAGAGGCGATGGCAACGGAGTTTAAAGAGATTATGGAGTCTATCCATCAGCTTCGTATTCCATTGAAGACATCGGTGAACATCGGAAAACATTGGGGTGAGTTGAAATAGTGATATACCCCATATTTTTGGGGTATATCTTAACTTTCAGTTAATAAAACTGCTATAAAATGGCAAGCTAGAAACAAAATCTCTCTCAAAGGGTTGTTCGCAACCGCTTGAGAGATATTTATAAGGATGAAAATGAAACAAATCTTAGACTTTATCGGTTCGATGAAGGTGATGGCTATATTGATGCTGATCTTCGCAGTTTCGATAGGATACGCAACGTTTATTGAAAACGATTATGGAACGATGACAGCACAAGCCGTTGTCTACAAAGCACGCTGGTTTGAAGCACTAATGATTATTTTGAGTGCCAATCTTATTTTGAATATCATTCGTTTTAAGATGATACAAAAAAAGAAGATTCTGATCCTGCTTTTTCATGTAGCATTTTTAGTGATACTAATAGGTGCGGCAGTGACGCGTTATTATGGTTTTGAGGGGATGATGCATATCCGTGAAGGACAAAGTTCAAACCTCATAACATCGTCTGACACCTATCTGAAGGCTGTGTTTACAGATAAAGAGGGTAAAAAAAGCCAGTATAAAAAGCAGTTTTTGATGTCTAAGATGAGTAAAAACAGTTTTGAAAGCAGTGTGAACCTTGAAAATGGTGAAGCGGTCACTCTTGAACTATTGGAGTACATCCCAAATGCGACCAACTCTATTGTTGAAGATCCAAATGGTAAGGCTATCATTAACTTTATGGTAACGAGTGGCAGCTCAGGTGAACCTGTTCAACTTAAAGAGGGTGCTTACTATGAAGGTGCTACTCTTGTTTTGAACTTTGGTTCTCAAACAGCATTTGACAAGCCTGCTGTTAATTTCTTTGTTAAAGATGGTCAGTTACATATGAGTCATCCTATGGCACTTGGTGCCTTCTCTATGGACACCAAGACCAAGTCTGATCTTAATGCTTCTGAAGACTCTGAGGCAACACACCGTACACTCTTTTCAACAGACGGTACAAACTTTGTTGTACGTGACTTCTATGCGCATGCTAAACAGGTCGTAGTACCGGCAGCGACGAAGTCTGGTCCGATGATGCGTGCGAGTAACCGCGACGCACTCCGTTTTAAAGTGAGTTATAAAGGTCAAAGCAAAGAGGCACTGGTCTTTGGCCAAAAAGGTATTGTGGGCGATGCAAAACATGTTGACTTCGGTGATCTTCATGTGGACCTGACTTATGGTGCTGAGTATATTAAGCTTCCATTCTCTATAAAGCTGGTGAAGTTTGATCTTGAACGTTACCCTGGATCCAACTCTCCAGCTTCTTATGCAAGTGATGTCGTTTTGATCGACAAAGAACAAAATATCAATGAGCCGTTTAGAATCTACATGAACCATGTCTTAGACCACCGTGGTTACCGTTTTTTCCAATCCTCATATGACCAAGATGAGAGAGGAACTGTTTTGTCAGTCAACAATGATCCGGGAACACTGCCCACATATATAGGTTATCTTATGCTGGCTATTGGCCTTTTTGGTTCACTCTTTGCAAAAGGACGTTTTTCTCGTCTTATGAAAGTGGCAAGAGATGCCAGTGAGGCACAAAAAGTCGCGGCAGCACTTCTTTTAGTTTTAGGTCTGGTACAAACTCCTGAACTTCAAGCGGCAACGAACCCGCTTATTGCCGAGGTGAAAAAGTTTGACAAGGCCCATGCTGACAAGTTTGGTAA